>JAYSPO010000404.1:0-6053 GCA_043722015.1 Candidatus Kuenenia sp.
TTCATTGATCGTCTGCAACCCTGGTACTGTATTGACCGGTGCGTCGTTAACAGCAGTGCCGGTCATGGCTTTGCTGCCGGTGACCGACAGGCTGCCGTCGCTGACACTGGTGGCGATGGTGAAGTTGCTGTTGGAGTTCAGCGCGGGCGTAAACGACAGGCTGGCGAGCAAGGTGTTGACATCGACGATGCCACCGCTGGCAGTCCAGACACCGGTGCCAGCGACGAATGTCGAGGTGACCGCGCCCGATGTTCCCGTGTTCAGGCTGCCAGCGGACGTGTTCGACAGGGTCAGAGTCACCGTTACGCTGGCACTGTCGATATCGCTGACGACGATGTCGGTGAGGTTGAACGCGGTGTCCTCCGTGTAGGGCTCGGCTGCACTCAAGTTGGCAGCCGTAGGCGCATCGTTGACTGCAGAGACGGAGACATCGACAACATCGGTGGCTGAGCTGAACGCAGTAGTGCCATCATTGCTGCTGGTATCCACCTTCGTTCCAGCCGTGCCACTCGTTTGATCCCAACCGCGAATGGTCAATGCGGAAGTCGATGCGCCGTTGTAATTCGAACCCGGTGCAAAGTACAACCGTGTGTTGGCATTGTCGGCCAGGAGCAGTGACGATGAGGAACTGACGCTTCCAATCGCTGTCCAGTTTGCGCCGTTGTTGGTCGTGTAATACCATGTGCCGTTCGTTTCTACGCTCGCCGTGATCGCTACTCCCTGAACGCTGCCGCTGTCCGCATCGCTGATGCCGCCGGTCACGGCGCTCAGCAACGACCCTACTGCCCCGATAGGCAGGCCAGCGTCTTCGGCGACCGTCAGGGACAGCGACGTGTCTGCCAACACCGGTGCCGTATTATAGTTGGCGACCATGGCCAGCGCATCGATTTCTTCACCACCAGCCGTCAGGCCGATATCAGCTCCGCGCAGTAGTATCTTAGCCGTTCCTGAGGACGTGCCGTTGCCGGTCGCCGTGAGTGTCATCGCAAAGACATCATAGTCGGTGACCGACAGGTTGTTGGTCCCCACAACGTCGTTGCCATTGAGCGCAATCAGCAATTGTCCCTCGGTCAGGCTGGTACCGCCCAGCGTGGTGGCGTGCTGCACGAGTTCCAGCCCGTAAATCTGTTGACCAAAGTCGATTCCGGCGGACCCATTGCCATCGACAAAGACCGTCAGCGTACCGCCAGTCGGGTTAGTGGCCATTGTGGAGGGCCGGAACAACTGTACGTCCTTATCGTAAGCGCCACCGCTGAAGACCAGCAGGAAGTCCCCTGCCTGAAGCGCCGTCCCGCCAACTGTCATCGCCCTCTCAACCAACGCAAAATCCCGCAGGTTCGCGCCTGTGTTGCCTGGTTCACGCATCAGGATTAAAAACGTACCAGAGGAATAGTTGCCAGCGACCGTGGGACGGAACAGCACCAGGTCTTTGGGGGTAACCGCAACACCGCCGAGAGTTTCATTGCCATTTACGGTCAGCAGGACGTCGCCCTCCTGCAAAGTCACTGGGTTGGTGGTACCCACGATTACTGATGAGTTCACATAGTGGAGGCCAAACACATTGGCATTGCCGGAAGCAAACGTATCCAGGTCGAAGACACTGCTGAATGATCCGTTGCTGACGCCGGACCCCAGAGCCAGATTGGGGTCCGTGAAACGAGCAACCTGTCCATCGCTGTAGGTCAGTCCGCCCGTTCCCGCTGATGTGGTGGCCGAGTTTTTTGCGGACAACCAGAGTCCGGGGACTTCGGCACCAACGACAACGGATCGCGTACCAGAAACACTGCTGGCCGCACCGTCGCTGACCTGAAATGCTATCAGCCGAGCCCCTGATGATGCACTGCTGGTTACAAACGTGATGCTTCTGAGTGCCGCTTGGTAATTGGCCATGGTTGCACTGCCGGTCAAATTGAGCAATCCGGTACCAGCATTCCAACTGCCGCTGATTCCATTCTGGTTCGTAAAACCCAACATATCCTGGCCACTCACATAGCCACTCGTGAGAATGACAGTAGCCCCGGTCAGCGAGGCGTTATCGACATCGCTCACCGTCAGCGCGGAGTCAATCGCGGTCGCCGCAGAACCTATCGGGTATGCCAGTGAGACGGCGCTGTTTATGACTGTAGGCGCATCGTTAACTGCGGTCCCGGTGATTGTTTTGGTGCCCGTGATCGCAGCCGCCACGCCGTCGCTGACGCTCGCGGCAATCGTGAAGTTGCTGTTGAAGTTCAGAGTGGATGTGAAATTCAGTGCGGCCAGCAGGGTGTTGACGTCCGCGATGGCTCCGGTTGCGGTCCAGACACCGGTTCCGGCCACGTAGGTCGATGTCACCGCGCCTGACGTTCCGGTATTGAGCCTTCCGGCACTCACGTTGGAGAGCGTCAGCGTAGCCGTGACGGTCGCACTGTCGACGTCACTGGCCACGATCGCGGTCAAGGCCAGCGGCGTGTCCTCGGTGTAGGTCTGTGCGGCGCTCAGGCTGGTGGCCGTGGGGGCATCGTCTACCGCCGTAATGTTAAACGTAATGGTTTTCGCGGTCGGATCTAAGTCGATGCCGCCATCGGTGGTTCCGCCGTTGTCTTGAACCTGGAAGGTAAACGTCGCGTAAGCGGTCCCGTTGGCGTTGGCCGCTGGGACAAATGTTAACAAGTTCGAGGTTATGTTAGCCGCTGAGATCGATTGCCCTGTAGTTACTGCAATGCCATTGTTATAAAGTGTCCCGGCCGTAGCGAGCGTCGTGATCTTTACAGCCGATAAACTGTTGGCAGGATTGTTATTCGGATCCGTAAAGCCGAAGTCGGCGGCGGAAAAAGTATAAGTCGTATCTTCGTTGGAGGTAATGGTTTTGTTGGCTCCGGCAGGGGCGTAATTCAGGGCTTCTTGTGAAGTGAGGCCGTAAAAAGTCCCAGGCAGATTCTGATTGTTGTATTCCGTCGCGATCCAACCGGTGGTCCGCGCGGCCGTGGAGATACCGAATTCGTCAAACTTGCCGGCAAAGAAGTTGCTGCTGCCGTCGTCTTCCGAGCCAATTGCCCCGACTGCCGATGCCGTGGACGGAAAAGCCGTCCCGGGAAGATTGATCGTGCCCGAAGTCGCTTGCGCCACTCCATTGACGTAGATTGTCACCGTATCAGCGTTGACATCGACCACGGCTGTGACGCGATTCCACGTATTGGCGATGAGAGGATTGGTGGTTGTAATAATCGTGCAGGCTGTAGAGTCATCTGATCTCACAATTAGCTTCACGTCAGCATTACTTTGAGTAATCGTCATGCGTGAGCTGGTTGTTGCTACGCCACCATTATTGGCGCTGACTGCTATGAGGTCAGCCGAAGATGTGATATCGTTTGGATTGACCCAAAACGAGAAGGTGGCTTGGCTCGACCCGCTAATGAAGTTGCGATTGGTGCCGAGCGAAATTGTGTCATTCGTACCGTCCAGAAGAAAACCATTGCCAATCTCGCCAGCAGTGGAAGTCGGCCCATCCACAGCGGTGGCGTTGTAGGCATTACTCGTCGAATCGACAATCGTGATGCCCGAATCGCTGAGGTGATAGACGCCAGTAAACGCGTTGCTCCACACTCCCGTGGCATTTTGCTGGCTGGATGCGGAACTATTGCCGTAATACATATACAGAACCGTGTCGACGCTGGCGGATAAAGTCGGAACTTTGACCCATGCCGTCAGGCGACCACTTGCTGAAGTAAAAATCTCGATTTCATGGGCCAGCTTCGTCGTGCCGTCGGAACTGGTAAATAGAATGTCGTTTCCGTTAGCCAAGGCGCGAGCAGCGAGGCCAGCGTCCGTGCCCAGATCAATGAGAACTGAGAAGTTGGATAGGTCTGCGCCTCCACTCACCTTGGTACGGTCGATAGTGATTTGTGTGCGATAGCCCCAGCTTGTACTGTACCAGGCAAGACTTGCATCCGACGCTTCCAGTAGTTCAATGTCGAAGGGCACGACTATTCCAGCCGCTACAATGCTGTCATGCTGGAGTGAGGACGATTCGAGAATCCAGTCTCCCCCCTGTCCAGTAACGTTGATCGACGCAAAGACGTCGGCTCCCGTTAGTTCGGCGAGAGCATTGAGAAGGGATTGTCCCAGGGCCGTTTGCATTCACATTGCATCCAAAAACTGCAATGCTTGCATCGTCGAGCATATACTGGCTGAGTTGCTGCCAGTCCGACGCATTTTTTGTCAACGAAGCATCGGTAATCCATTCATTGCCAAGTTCGAATCCACCTGCGGCACCGTGCGAAAGTATCGATAGCGCATGAATATAGGCGTCGTTTTGCGCGGCCCATTCAATTACTCGTGACAAAACACCGTGAGCGGAGTCAGTAAGACTGTCGTAGAAAAAAATTTGTGAACCGGGAAAGGCGGCCTGAGCCAACAAAGTGCTATCTGCGAGACCTGAATCGATAAGAACGACATCGGTCTGAGATTGGAGATCGCCCGCGAAGAGAGGAGTGGTATCCACCGGCTGATTGAGCTGCATCAGATAGTCTGTGATCTGCGGGTTTCCATCGCCGTGTGAGTCCATCTGCACGACATCCAGCACCACGCCCACAGCGGCTCGTGACCGCACATCCGCCAACAGCAGTTCGTAGTCCTGAATACCGGGTCGACGAACACAGTCTCTGTCCGCGGTGACTCTTCCGTCACCGTTATCGAGGGAGCCACAGGTTGCGATACCGGCAAATCAACACGGCTCGACACAACAGCAGGCGAGAGCAGAGCTGCAGATTCAATCCCGCCTGTGTGGTCGTCCAGAATCAGATCTCCGCCCGATGCCGCGGCTGCGGTCAGGCCTTCGCTGGAGGAAGTCTCCGTGTCTGTGAGCACGCTGATCTCGTTCATCAGCTGCCGACCTGCTTCCGAAGCGGCCAGATTGCAGCCATAAAAAAGCACGTCCGCCTTGTCAGACATCGAATATTGCCACGCACTGATCACTCCACGGTAACGATCCAGATTGTCCATGGACAACAGCGTGGAACCCAGTTGGACTCGACCGGCATCACCCTGGGAAACAATGTGGATTCCATCGACGCCGTTGTGCTGCAGCAGCGCTGACGTAATCTGAGCGATGCCGTCTTTGGTGGAATCCAGTACAACGAATTCCAGGGTCCGAGAGCTGTCACTTGCACTCTGAGATTCCAGATTTGAAATCAACTGATCCACATTGCTGACCGACGAGTCCAGAAACACCAGTTCCAGAGTCTGCTCATCTGCTGCTGCACTGCCGTTCTGATCGGCGGCCTGAGATGGCAGCACAGAATCCGCGACCAGATCCAGCAACTGCTGATCGGGAACGTGAAATACGGAAACGTCGTTGATCGGTGCCGCATCGGCCAGAATGCTGCCGCCGACTTCCGCGACTTGTGCCACCACCGGCGCAATTGCGGACGCACTGAACAACATGCGTTCTTCGAGCCGCGTCAGTTCCAGCGGTCGCTCATAACCGCCCTGAGTCAGCTTACGCGTTTTGTACAGGCACTCTTCAAAGAGCAGCCGCGTGTGACGTATGAGTTTTCGCAGAGACATGGGCAGGAACCCTTCCCGGCGATTGCAGCGACCTGTGACGCGGACCTTTCCGCGCGTATCGAGGGCGCAATCTACCTTGATAAGAACCTACACCACGAATAGGCAACACGTCCGGGTCGGGCTGACTTTGCAAGAAGGTTGCCGAGAAACAACTTTGACTTTGATGCGGTTCTGCACATGATGGCGGATCGTTTGTCACGCAAAGATTTTCTAAAGTCCGGATTTTCACTCAGTTCGAAGTCTGTGCATGGGCACTGGATCAATTGTGCCAATGAATCCGATTCATCGTGGGATAAGCTTCCAGCTTATGATGAAGTGCGGTCCCCAATTTCGTTAGGTCCTGCTTGCCGAGCAGGAATTCGCGGCCACGCCGCGACCAGCGACGAGGCGCGGTCGACAGGACGGCCACGCGGCGACGTGGAGCGGATGTGCGACCCATGGCGGTTCGCCTTGCGGCGAAAGTCCTTTCCGGCAGAAAGGACCTACCAAACACAGTCCTTTCCGGCAGA
>JAYSPO010000405.1:0-2146 GCA_043722015.1 Candidatus Kuenenia sp.
GGCGGTGGCAGTTTCTTGAGGCCTGATTCTGCCGCCGCCCGCAGCGCAGTGGCCGCCAGGATCAGCTGCTGTGCTGATGTACGTTCGAGGACAGGCGTCTTGAGGGCCTGTTCGACTTCTTCGGGCAGGGCGGTTGCCTGAGCAGCCTCATCGGATGTCACCGAAAGATTAAACGCACCAATCAGATGCGATCGCCCATGCAGTTGTTTCAATGTGACAACCAGCCGACTGCCGGGCGCGAGTGTTAATGGTTCAGTCAGTTCAAATACGGCATGGTGTCTCTTTCCGACCGACGGATGAATGCCCCAGGCTGTTTCCGGGTCGCCATCGATGGAGCGTTCGATTCCCCAATCGACCTGATTGAAATCCGCTGTCGCTCGCTTGAATGCAGCGACTGTTCCCTGATCCGCACCAGGGGCAACGATCTGGAGTTGAGTTTCTGACAAATGCAGGTTGCCGTTGCTGCAGCGGCCCGGACCGTTCGACGGCAGGGACTCGTGCGGAAATACGTCGAGCCGCAATGCGCTGATCCTGTCAAGATTCGTGGCGGCATTGACCACATAAGTATCTTTTTCCGGCAGCGTCCCACTTGCCAGGATCACGTTTTCCGGTGTCAGCGTCAAGGTTGCCCCTTCGGTCGACTGAAATGTTTCCGACGTCAACGGTCGCCATGTCGCTTCAGCGCTGCGTTCCAATATCCATGAGGCGATCAATTCCGCATTCATGGGATCGAGCAGTACTGTCTCATCCCGTTTTTCAGCAGACGCAATCAAGGACTGCAGCCGATGCCGTTCCCGTCCCACGTCTGGATCGCTGTCATAAGGGATCTCACCTTTCAGGACGCCCGCAAAGACAGCCTGCAGAGCGTAATAATCTTCCTGCGTGATCGGATCAAACTTGTGCGCGTGACAACGGGCGCAGTTGGCGGTGGTGCTGGTAAAAGCCGACATCGTTTGCGCCACCAGATCGTCACGATCAAGGTAACTGAACGTCACCGGCGCCGTACTGAAGGTACTCAGATCAAACGTGCCAGCGCCCAGAAACCCCAGCGCCGGAGTCAGGCGGGCTTCGTCCGGATAGAAAACATCTGTCGCCAGTTGTTCGCGGATAAAGCGAGTCCACGATGTGTCGTGGTTGAACGCATCAATTACGTAATCCCGAAACGGCCAGGCATTGTCGCGGCCAACGTCGTGTTCGTAGCCATGCGAATCAGCAAAATGGATCGTGTCCAGCCAATGTCGAGCCCAACGTTCGCCGTAGCGTGGCGAAGCCAGCAACAGATCGACAATGTTTTCATACGCGCGCGGATCGAGATCAGCCACAAACGCATCGACCTCCTGAGGTGTAGGAGGCAGGCCGGTCAGATCACAGTACACGCGGCGAATCAAGGTTTGTCGATCAGCCTCGGGTGACTGTGTCAGACCTGCCTGTTTCAATCGACTTTGAACAAACGCATCAACCGGATTCTGTGCGCCGTCGCCCGGCACTTCAGGTTTTGCCAACGGTTTCAGTGACCACCAGTCCAATGCCTGAGCATCAATTACATCGATCGGAATAGCCTTACGGTCGTCAAAGGCCCCGGTCTGAACCCATTGGGTCAACGCGGCAATTTCATCGTCCGGCAGTTTTTCTTCCGGCATCTTGAAATCCGGATCGAGGTGCCGGATCGCACGGATGAGCAGACTGCTGTCAGGATCGCCCGGCACAATCGCAGGTCCGCGACTGCCGCCCGTTTCCCAACCGCTCCGCCAATCCAGCGCGAGCCCGCCTTCCATTAATTCAGCAGTATGAGAATGACAGGAGAAGCATCGCTTGCGCAGAATCGGTTCAACTTTTTCTTGAAACCAAGCCGCATCGTCCTGTACGCTCGCATTGGCGGCGCCATTCAGACCGCAACAAAGCAGTAGCGTGCTGATCATCGCTCGAAGAATCATGGTGACGAAAGTAGTCCTCAAACACATTCCTTTGGAGTGCGATGACTTGTCATCGCTTTCTTTTTCAATGTTTGTAGTTCATTCTTTCTCTCTCGTGATCCAAATCCACTTCAACCCAAGAACGAAATCGAACAGCGGTTGACTCTGTAGGCCGGACCAAGCGGAGCGCCGTTCCGGCAGGTCGGCAAATGCCGGAACTACGCTCCGCTTGG
>JAYSPO010000406.1:0-9028 GCA_043722015.1 Candidatus Kuenenia sp.
CGGAACCTGGCCGGAGTCCGCAATGAAAACCGCTGTTCAATGGTCAGACGTACTGGCGGACCTGGAAGAAGTTGCAGCTGCCAACGATTCGGCACCCGCGTTTTTTGCACGCTTGCTGAGCGAATTGTCAACAGCAATGGAGGCAGATGCCGCTGCGTGCTGGATGTTCGATCAGGCACAGTCCATCGGCCTCCTGGCAGAATTCCAGTTCTCCGGGCTCGGTCTTTGCGACGATCTGCAGGGAACACGCCTGAACCAGCGCATCCTCAGCGACACTTTTTCCACACTGACGGCCAGAGTTGTTCCGTTTCAGGTTCGCAACAGTTCTGCCATCACGTTTGTGTTGTTGGTGCCGCTGGTTCACAAAGGTAACTGCATTGGTGTTCTCGAGTTTTTCGGAAGCGCGGAACCGTGGCAACTGGATTCGGAAATTCAGCGTGATCTGAATTCCGTCACCCGTCTCATCGATCAGTATCTGGAACGGCTGGAGGAGTTGACTCGCGTTTCAGATCCATCGGGATTTCTGGAAGATTTCGAGGCATTTACCGCTGCACTGCACGGCAGCCTCGATCCCACCACTGTGGCAGTCACAGCCGTCAATGATGCAGCGTCGATTCTGAAGTGTGACCGCGTCACGCTACTGTTGAAACATGGTTTACGATGGGAAGTCGTTGCCGTCAGTGGACGCAGCCCTGTCAACCCGCGGTCGAATCAGATCCAACTTCTGCAGCGGCTGACGCAACGAGCCACCGTCGCTCGTGACGTGCTCATATACACCGGAAAAGACGATGCCATTCCATTGCCGCTGGTTGAATCGCTCGCAGCGTACGTGGCTGAGAGTGGAAGCCGGATGCTCATGCTGCGTCCGCTGTTTCATTCAGTCTCCCGAACGGATGGCATACCACAAACGGCATCACAGGATCGCCGTGATGGTCGTCTCCTGGGCGCGATCGTATTGGAACAGTTCACAACCAGTCGGCCTGGCCCGGCGTTACAAAAGTACGCTGCTGCAATTTGTGACACGGTATCGCTGGCCATGTCGAATGCACTTGCCTATCACCGCATTCCACTGCTTCCGTTTCTGGATTTTCTGGGTCGGCAGTTCGAACGCGTTTGCAGGCAGGCAGCTGTAAAAGTCACCGTCGTGCTGTGCTGCTGTCTGGCAACAATTGCAGTCCTGTTGAATACCCAGGCCGCGTACCGTGTGAACGCAAGCGGCAAACTGATGCCTGTCTTGCAGCGCCGTGTGTTTGCGGAGTTCGATGGCGAAGTGGATCGAGTTCATGTACAGCCTGGTGAACGTGTAGATGTCGGCACTCCGCTGATCACTCTGAAAAATGACGTTCTTGAAGACGAACTGTTGCTGATCCGCAGTCAGCGAGATGAACGGCGCAAGTCGCTCCTTGGACTGAATTCCGAACTGCACAGTGCGTCAAAGACCGGCAACCGCGAGCACTTGCTTCAACTCCAGGCAGGAATTGAGCAATGCCGGATCGACGTGAGCAGTCTGCAAAACAAGATTGGTCAGGTCGAAAGGCGAATCGAACGCATGACCCTGCGTGCGCCGATTGCAGGGACCGTGGTGACATTCGTGGACGAACAACAATTGATCGGGAAACCGGTTCGCCGTGGAGATACATTGCTGGAGATCATGGATGAAAACGGCCCTTGGCGACTGGAACTTGAGGTTCCGGAAAATCGAATGCACCACGTGCAGCATGGCATTTCCACCTACGGCGACGAAGTTCCGGCTTCATTTAAACTCACGGCGGATCCCGCTCACGAGTTTTCGGGATGGTTGAGCCAGACTGCGGAACGATCCACTGTCGGACAGGATAACGGCTCCGTCGTAAAGATTTACGTGAGCCTCAACGAAACTGCGGACCTTCCAAAACGAATTGGTGCGGACGTCCGTTCAAGACTGGAATGCGGCGACTACAGCCTGCTGCACGTCTGGCTCGGCGACGCTGTGGAATTTGCCAGACGCGAATTCTGGTTCTGATATGCCCTGCATCAGCCTTCGTCGACTCGCAGTCTGCTGAGTCCGGCTCCTTCCAGATACTTCATTCCAGATCGAACGTTTGTTCCAGGATCTGCCGTTCCGCAACAACCAGATCCAACAGCACGTTGCGATCCTGTTTGACGAGATACTCAATTCCGACAGAGAAGATCCGCAGCGGAATCTGAAGTTCGGCATAAGGCGTACCGGCTTCGGTCCAAAAATCTCGCTATTCACTTAGGGCGGCTGGAGCAGACATCGTCGCATCAATCTTTGCGAGACTGCGAACAAGTCCATCTCCAAGTCGGGGGAGCGCAGCGAAGTAGCCGCCACGCTCCGCCGTGACGAGTTGGCTATAGTCTTTGAAGTTGGTATAGCAAAAAAAGAGGGGATGCCTCGAAGCTGGTGTTTTTCCCGAAGGCAGCAGAAAAAAGATGGTCATCCCCATGGTCAGTAGAAGAGCGTATCGGCGCGTCAGTGGCTGAAGAATTCCTTGTCGCATTTTCAACCATCATCATCGGTAAATCAAGAAACTGGGACGTGGCCATGACATTTTCACGTGCCAGACAAAAGGCCCATCTCGACGGAGCGAGATGGCAACATTGAAGACTTCTTTACCGATACTCGCCGGTCGGCTGGATGTTCCAGACATCTCGGGCATACTCCGAAATTGTGCGATCGCTGGAGAACTTGCCGATTCGAGCCGTATTCAGAATGGCCTTTTCCGTCCACAAGGGGCGATTGCGATAAAGCATCGCGGCCTCGTCATGAGCTTGCAGATAGGACTCAAAATCTGCCAGATGAAAATAGGATTCGCCGTCCGCCAAAAGTCGATCACAAATCCAGCCGTATCGCCCGCCAGCCTGGGGACAAAACCGATCTCCCCGCAGCGTGTCAATCACGCGCCGGACCGCCGGATTCCGCTCATAGATCTCGGACGGACGATATCCGCTTCGCTGCATGTTCCGAATTTCTTCTACCGTGTGCCCGAACAGAAAAAAATTATCTGCACCAACCTCTTCGCGAATCTCGATATTTGCCCCGTCCAGAGTGCCGATTGTCAACGCACCGTTCATCGCAAATTTCATGTTGCTCGTGCCGGACGCTTCCATTCCGGCTGTCGAGATCTGTTCACTCAGGTCTGCCGCGGGAATGATGATCTGTGCGAGTGACACGCGATAGTCCGGCAGAAAACAGACCTTCAAATGGCCTCGGCAGCGGGGATCACGATTGATCACCCGGGCGACATCGTGAATTAACTGGATAATCTGTTTGGCGAGGTAATATCCCGGTGCCGCCTTGCCGGAAAACAGATACGTTCGAGCCTGTGCTGGAATAACCCCGTCGTCAGTCAGACACAGGTATTCGTGAACAATGTGCAGCACATTCATGAGTTGGCGCTTGTATTCATGAATTCGCTTGACGTGGACATCGAATAACGTCTCGGGATCAACCGCTTCACCGAGCGTCTGGCGAATCCAAAGTGTCAGTCGTTCCTTATTGAACAGCTTGACGGCCAGAAATCGTGCCTGAAATGAAGTGTCTTTTGCAAGAGGTTCCAGTTCGCGGAGCCGGTCAAGATTGGTGATCCAGCCATCACCGATCACTTCGGTGACCAGTGCTGCCAGGCGAGGATTGGCGGTCAGCAGCCAGAGTCTGGGAGTGACTCCATTGGTCTTGTTATTAAATTTCTCAGGCCAGAATTGGCTGAAATCCGGCACCAGTTCGGTGGTCACAAGCCGCGTATGAACAGCGGCAACGCCGTTCACAGAATGGCATCCGGCGATGGCCAGATGTGCCATGCGGACCTGTTTTTGTGCGCCTTCTTCAATAATCGACATCCGGCTCAGCCGATCGTTGTCCTGCGGCCAGCGGAGCGCCACCGCCGCCAGCAGCCGATCGTTAATTTCATAGATGATCTGCAGATGCCGTGGCAGCACACGTTCCAATAATACGACTGGCCAGCGCTCAAGCGCCTCAGCCATCAAAGTGTGATTTGTGTACGCGCAGGAGGCTGTCGTGATTTCCCATGCGCGTTCCCATGAGAGGTCATTTTCATCGACCAGAATGCGCATCAGTTCGGCGACGGTCAGTGCCGGGTGAGTATCATTAAGCTGGATGGCGACCTTGTGTTCGAACTGATCGAATCCGATATGAGTTCGCTGGTAACTGCGAACAATGTCCCGCACAGCGCAGGCGACCAGAAAATATTCCTGAACAAGTCGCAGTTCCCGTCCGGCCGCGATGGAATCGCTCGGGTACAGAACTTTGGAAATTGTTTCCAGCTGAACTTTCTGCTGCACCGCATTCAGATAGTCGCCTTCATTGAAGATATTCATGTCAAATTCCTGCGACGCACGGGCCGAGTACAGACGCAGGTAATTGACCGTCTTTCCTCCGTAACCGACGACAGGCATATCGCATGGAACACCGATCACGACCTTCCAGTCGAGCCACATCGGGTTGTATCGGCCTTGCCGATCCATTGCGTGTACAACGTGGCCGTACAACGAAACCAGCACTGCATCCTGAGGGCGTTGAATCTGCCACGGTGTGTCATAGGTTCGCCAGTTGTCAGGCCTTTCTACCTGCTGATTGTTTCGGATTTCCTGGCGAAAAAGACCGTATTCATAATTAATTCCGTATCCAAACCCCGGCATTCCCAGCGTGGCCAGCGAATCCAGAAAACAGGCCGCAAGTCGACCAAGACCACCATTCCCAAGAGCCGCATCTGTCTCTTGTTCTTCAACCTCGGAGAAGTCCACACCGAGTTCCAGCAGTACTTCACGGCAGCGGTTCAGCAGACCGAGGTTCACAAGATTGTTGCGCAGTGACCGACCGATCAGGAACTCGAGCGACAAATAGTACAGTCGTTTGGCGTCGGTGCTGTGATACATCGCCTCCGTAGTCAATGACTGTTCAACCATCAGGTCACGGATCGCCAGCGACGCCGCTCGGAAAGCCTCACGAGGTTGCAGTCCTTCTGCACTCAGTCCCAGGGAATAATGCACGTGATGCAGGATTGAGTCCCGCAGACAGTCGTGATCCGGCTGTGCATAATTCGGAACGACGGCTGTAACTCTGTCGATCTGCATGATCTGCCTCCCGGTTTTGTGAATTTGCGATTCCTGTAGCTTGGACATTCATGTCTGAGATATTGACCAGGCACGGTCGCATTATCGAACGGCTTTCAATGTACAATAAGATTCGCTTCGACCGTGTTTCATGGCATGCGACGGGCATGAATGTCCATCCTGCGTTTGATCGTTCCGCCATCGCACCCAAAACTTGACTCATCGGCAATATGTTTTGAAAAGTACGCGAAGCGAACCGGCCACGGCTGGCCATCCATTCCTGTGCTGATTTGAATTCTCCCGCTCTGTGAGTATACTCAACGCATGCGTTCTGCAACATTCAACAGCAGCAGCGACGAGGGCCGAGCCTATGGTGGAATTTCGACGCCATTTTCCAGGCAAGCCGCATCTGATTCACGATATCAGGGACTTCATACGAAAGGGTTGCCGCCTCAGCTGGAATGAGGCATCAGATATTGCCGCAATCTCGCAGCTGGAATTGGCTGTAAGTGAGGTGGCCAGTAATATCATCCTGCACGGCATGCAGGGGCAGCCCGAAGATTTCATTGAACTCACACTGAATATCGAACACGAACGTGCGTGCGTTACGTTTTCTTATCCGGGTTGTGCATTCGCGCCGGAGACGATTCCGCCGCCTGATTTCATTGACCGTGCTGAAAGCGGTTACGGGCTCTACCTGATTCGGCAGTCGGTTGACGAGGTTCATTTTTCGCGGGACGATGCAGGACACTGCACAATCCGCCTCAAAAAAAATCGCACACGATGCGCTTAGGAGCAAACCGGGATGGATGTATTGATCGAACGAGATGGCGATGTCCTCGTCGCAACGCCGATTGCGGAGCATCTGGATCTCAGCAACTCGGATTCGTTCCGCCATGAAATCATTTCAGCCCTGGGCGATTGTCACAAGCTGGTGCTGGATATGGAACGCGTCGAGTTTGTTGATAGTCGTGGCTGTGGTGCGATCATTTCGTGTCTGAAGCATGTTTCCGCGGCCGGAGGTGATCTGAAACTGTGCGATGTCAAACCGGCAGTACGCAGTGTTCTGGAGTTGATACGACTGCATCGAATCTGCGAAATTCTTGAGACGCGCGACCAGGCGATCTACAGCTTTGAGTCGCTCCCCTGACTGAGCGGCGATCTGAAACGGGGTCTGACCCTCTCTGGCAAGATGGAAACACCAACAGAATCGACTCGCCTGCAAAGGGTCAGACCACTTTTCGGATGGGCACTGAGCAGACGACTTCATGGAAACACGCATGGCAGCTTTATGTGACATCCGCAGAAATCTGAAGTTTCCTCTGCATGGCGCGCTGACCATGATCGGGCGGGATCCGGGGTGCGACATTGTCGTGGATGCACCTGTCGTCTCGGCCCGGCACTTCATCATCCTGAACAGGAAAGGCTCATACAGTCTCGAAGATCTGGGCAGCATGAACGGCACGTTCGTGAATGGTCAGCGGCTGGACAGGCGAACCCGTTTGTTCTCCGGCGATCGCATTTCTGTGGTCGGCCTGACTCTGATATTTCAGGATGAAGAATCACCGGTTGATGTTTCTCGGGAAGCGGTCAACGCAACTTCGAAAACAATGGGAGGAATTCAGGGCGAGAGAACTATCCCACTGTCCGAGTTAATGGATGCACCCCGCATGCCGGAACTGTCGTCACTGGAAGTTGATGGTGATCTGCGACTCTCCGTGAAACCAGAAGCCAAACTGCGAGCTATGCTGGAGATTGCACGCAATCTGAGTCATTCGCTCGATCTGAAGATTGTGCTGCCGCAGATCCTGGACAGCCTTTTTGCCATTTTTCCGGCCGCCGACTGTGGGTTCATTCTGCTCCGGGACCTGCAGACGGGGGCGATGACGCCGTGCGCCGCGAAGTATCGTCGGCCTCGCGACTCAGACTCACTTCCTGTCAGTCGCAGCATTATTCAGCAGGTCCTTGTGAGTGGACGCGCGATTCTCAGTCGCGATGCAGGCATCGATACGCAAATCAAGTTTACCGACAGTATTCAGCACCTCGATATTCGTTCGATCATGTGTGTTCCGATCAATCGCGAAGACGGGGACTGCATGGGAGTCATTCAGTTGGACTCGCGAGATCGAACCAACCAGTTCAGTGAAGAAGATCTTGCATTACTCGTTTGCGCCAGCCTGCTTGCAGCCCGTGCGATGGAAGTCGCCCGGCTGCATGAAGAGCGGCAGGAATTGGAAGCTGCCACCCGGATCCAAAGAAGTCTGCTGCCCACCGTCCGTCCTGCCTGCGCGGGCTTACAGTTCTTTGATTACTATGCACCTGCTCAACGGGTCAGCGGTGACTATTTTGATTACATTCGACTGCCCGGAAATCGGCTGGCCGTTGTGATCGGTGACGTCGTCGGCAAGGGCATGTCGGCCGCACTGTTGATGGCCCATCTGGCAGCAGCGACACGCATCTGTCTGACCAGTTCGCCGAAGTTGACCGATGCCATTCGCCAGTTGAATGTCCTGCTGCTGAATTCGATCAGTGACGATCGATTCATCACGTTCGTCGTCGCCGTTCTGGACCTGGATCAGTTTCGACTGACAGTCATCAATGCCGGACATCCTCCACCGCTGTTACGGCGCGGCAGCCGGAAACCCACACAGCTTGAAGATTTCGCTGCGGATATGGCCGGCCTGCCTTTGGGTGTCCGCGATTGTTCGTATGAGCAGGTCGAAACCACGTTCGAGCCCGGCGACATGCTGTTGCTCTATACCGACGGCGTCACCGAAATGCGCAACGGTTCCGGAGAACTTTATGGCAGTGATCGTCTCCATGCCACGATCCTTGCGGCACCTGGCGATGCCGAAGGCACGGTTCACGCCCTGCTGCACGACCTGCAGCAATTCGCGCAACCGCGTCAGGCAGGCGACGATCTGACGATTCTGTGCCTCGGACGAACGGTCTGAGCAAGTGTTCAAAGAGTTCGAGTTTCGTTGCTAAAAGCACGCCGTGCCGAATAGAATCGCAGACAAAAGACAATCGACCAACCGCTGCCCAAACCTTGTTCACATTCGTAGAAACCATGAATTGATCAAAGAAAATACCCCGTTGTACCTGGGTACAACGGGGTACAACGGGGTACAACGGGGTGTCGAATTTGACGAAAATCAAATGCACTCGAATGGGCTCGAACCATTAACCTTCGGTTCCGTAGGTCTGACATTGAACGTCAGTTGATTCGACAAAAAGTGTTTCAGAGCCTTGAGTTATGTCTGTGTCTGCTCGAAAGGACATGTTACGAATTTTACTGGGTTTTTCAGCGTTGTAAAGCATGATCTCTGACATCTCTGACAGGTCAGTGAAGTGAAGGTCAAAGGCACCTGTACTTGATGCTTTCATCGCCAAAATTTGATTTTAATCTCTGACATCTCTGACAGGATTTTGAAAGTCGCGAAGACCGATGGACATTGAACCTCTGCTCGATGCCTTTTTTCCAGGGGCGCGTTTTAATCTTGGACAATCTCTGACAACGAATAGAGAGCACACATTTCGACGAACTTGTGATATCAGTGTTTTAAGTCATCAATTGAGTTCGATCCGGAATTCCCGAGTCGCCAAATGACAGTCGCCAGTGCTCGTCGAGATGATTTTCGAATTGAAGCAGAAATAGTGGCCTGGTCTTTTTCATTTTTTTTGGGGTAGTCGTCATCACGGCGTGTTTTTCGAAGCTGAATTTTTCCAGCTTCGAAGGAGACGAGTGAGAAATCAAAGGTTGTCCATTTACCTTGTGGCGCGGGAAAATCAGAAATCGAATTCCGCGTTTAATGTTGTGCGGGCCTGTTTGACTGGGAAGACTCGGCCGAAAAGGCCCGTACGATCGACGGGGAAAAGTGGGCTTGTTTAGGCATTCCTGGCAACGTGAGCCGTTCCCCCACTGAAATCTAACGAACGTGGATGAATCTTGCCT
>JAYSPO010000407.1:0-4603 GCA_043722015.1 Candidatus Kuenenia sp.
ACACATCAAAGAAGCGGGCAACACAAGATTTGTGAAATTGCAGCAGGACCAGCGGATTCGCCTGCAGTCGGACAGCAAATCGGTGCGCCAACTTGTGGATCAACGACGAGAAGTCGAAGATCGTGGGCGTTTGGAAACAACTCCCTCGGGTCACCAGACGATTGATTCCGTGGGACGCATTTCGAATGCGGACCAGCACGACACCGAACGACCAGACAAGCCTGCCGACTCTGAAACTCGGCACGGCGAGAAACGCAGCGAGCCCGTGAAATCGGTCACCCCACCACCTTTGAAAAAGGATGAACCCAGCAATCGCTTGAGACTTCCGCCCATGGTACGAAACAGCAAAGACAAGACAGCACCGCCAGACACAGGTTCATCGTCGAACGTGAAGGCAGCGGATGCCAGAACACCCGGTTCGCCTGTCACACGGGGTGAACGACCGCGTGGAGTGGATTCCGTTTTGCTCCGTCAAAAGAATCCGCCGGATCTGAATACGGTGGGCGCTCAGAATAGTAATCGGACAAATAATTCGTGAGACAGCGCTGCGCGATCTATCGAGCCACCGGACAATTCTCCAGGAGCAAGTGATCCGCAAAAATCCCAAAATTCCGGACCAATGACGAATCGTCGCCCTGAAGTCAATAACCAGGCTGGAAATCCGAGACATTCCAATGAGCGTGTCGAATCACTGCCAGACCTGGAAACATTGCGACGCGACGTCCCGGGTTTAAAGGCGCCACCACAAGTGATACGTGAGCCCCGCCCACCTTCCGCCGGAAAGCCCGGTGGCGACGCTGTGCATCCGAGAACTGATGCAGGAGGCAGCCCTCGGAATGAAACTCGCACCGCACCACCGTCAAGACCCGCTGCGGAAAAAACTCGCAGAACAGAATCGGCTCCGGCAGCACGGCCACCTCGAGTCCAGGCTGGTGGGGAAAGTGCAGCAGGTGGAGGGGGTGCGGAAGGTGGAGGTGCCGGAAGAAGTGAACGTCGCAGGAAAAAGTAGGCTTCCCTGTGCTCTGCAATCGCCTCAACGTTCTCCCTGATCGCTTAACGCAACTTTGGGATGTAGCGATTCGCGAGTTCTGCGTAATCTTCCCGCACCGGACTGAACACGTCCAGCACAACTGCCGGGCCATCAACCGCAACTGCGCGATGAGGTGTATTGGGCGGGATGATGAAGAGTGAACCGGCTTCCACGATTCGTGTTTCGTCACCAATTGTCAACTGAACTTTCCCCTGCAGCAGGATACCGCCTTGTTCATGCGGATGATGGTGCAGGGGCACTTCGGCACCGTCGTCCATTTCAAGGTACGACAGCATCAGATTCTCCCCATGCGGTGTCCTCATGCGACAACCCGGCACAGGTTCGATATACGGAATCGTGCAGAGATCGATGAACGGCATGTTGAGTCTTCCTGAATGACGTCGAACCGCCAGTACTTTCATGCTCTTAATCTTAATCACACGCTGCCAATGCGGAGGATGGCGGCATGCTTCGAGATTATGATTAAGAGTAGGATTAAGATTATGATCAAACACTCCGGGACCGTCACCAGTCCAATCGCATCGCCAACTCTGCTACTTCGCACAAGCCAGCCCGGAAAAATCCAGAGTCGCAAAATAGTCGTCATGTGTTTCAGCGCGGCGGATCATTTTCACCGATCCATCCGGCTTTATCAGCAGTTCAGCACAACGCAGTTTGCCATTGTATTGAAACCCCATCGCATGCCCGTGGGCTCCGGCGTCGTGAATGACAAGCAGGTCGCCGCGTTCAACGGCCGGCAGAGATCGGTTGATGGCGAACTTGTCGTTGTTTTCGCACAGCGATCCGACTACATCCACAATGCGGTCATGTGGCGCATGCTCTTTTCCCAGCACTGTAATATGATGATACGCCCCGTACATTCCGGGTCGCATCAGGTTTGACATGCAGGCATCGACGCCGACGTAATCGCGGTAGATGTGTTTGTGGTGAATGGCTTTCGTCACCAGAAATCCGTGCGGCCCGGTAATCACGCGCCCGTTTTCCATCATGACTTTTAGCGGATCGACAGCCGTGCCGACGATCATCGCGTCGTAGGCTTTCTTTACGCCCTGCCCGACTGCCTGCAGATCGACGGGTTTATGTTCGGGTCGATACGGGATGCCGATCCCCCCGCCGAGGTTTACGAATTCCATCCGCACGCCGAGTTGCTGGTGAATTCGCACGGCCAGATCAAATACCATTCGGGCGGTTTCAACAAAGAAGTCACCGTTGAGTTCATTCGAGGCCACCATCGTGTGCAGACCGAACCGCTTGACGCCTGCCGCTTTCAGGATGGCATATCCTTCGAAGAGCTGCGCTTCGGTGAAGCCATACTTGGCTTCTTCCGGCTTGCCGATAATCACATTGCCCTCGCGCGCCGAACCAGGGTTATAGCGAAAACAGAGCAGATCCGGCAGACCAACATGTTCCCGCAGATAATCGATGTGTGACAAATCATCCAAATTGATAATGGCGCCCAGATCTGCGGCTCTCTGATACTCGTGCGCCTGAGTGTTATTCGATGTGAACATCAGATCTTCGCCGGTCATCCCGACGCGTTCCGAAAGTTCGAGTTCCGCCAGACTGGAACAGTCCGCGCCAAGGCCTTCGTCCTTCAACACTTCGAGAACATACGGATTTGGCAATGCTTTGACGGCAAAGTATTCCCGAAACCCGGGACACCACGCGAAGGCCGCGTTGAGTTTGCGAGCAGTCTCCCGCATTCCCTGTTCGTCGTACAGATAGAATGGAGTCGGGTACTTTTCAGCGATCCGGCGAACGGTCGCAGCGTCGAATGGAAGTGGCTTTTGCATTTTTTTTGAATTGATGGGTGTTTGAACAGGAAGGATCGGAGTTGATCTAATGGGGTCAGATCCATTCATGCCCCCCATGACGGAATTTTCGTTTAACGGCGAGCCTCAGGCGTAGGCGAAACCAAGCACTGACGCCTGCGGCTTGCCGTTAAACGAATAAAACGACAGACTTCAGGAGCAGGGGGTCTGACCCCATTAAATCAACCGCAGTTTCGCGGTGAGGTTCACCGAATTCAACTGAGGATGCCATCATCCGCGACGACAGGAATTCCGAAGTGTCCCGATGCTTCGCAGCAGGAATACTCACTTCAGTGCATCGCTGCAAAATCAGCAAGCCCGGCATTTTCGAAATGCCGGGCTTTTGGATGCTCGCAGGACTTTGATTAAGGCGAGCGGCAGAAAATGAATTACCTGCCGCGTGGGATTGCCGGTCGGATAAGGATATCGTATTTGGCGAGAGTTTCGGAGCGTTCGAGTCGTTTGTTGAGTTCAATCATCTCTTTCTTTGGAACGATGACTCCAATCGGGTAATCACCGTCGAGCTTCATGACGGTGGGACGCTGTCCCTTCCATGTCATGCGTTGGGCGTAGGCTTTGACGATGACCCAGCATGTCAGCAGCACACCGTTCCATTTCTGTTGCAGCGATGACCAGCAGCGTTCGATCCGGTTATACTTGCTGTGGTACGGCGGATAATACACGAGATGAATTTCCAGCCCCGACCAGTCGGCAAATTCGATCATGCGTTTCAAGAACTGCGTCCGTGTGCCCGAGTTTTTTGGGCCGTTATCCAGATAAATCGTCAGCCGTCGCACCTTCGGAAACTGATCCTTCACGCTCGTCCACCACATTCGCAAACAGTCGCCCCAGAAGTCGCTCGTTTCGTGATAGCCGAAGATCAGCGTCAACGCACCCGTCAGCAGAATCAACACGCCAAACGGAACCAGTTTCTCTTTCGCTGGTGGATCATGGTCCCAGGCTTTGGGGACTTTGCCTTCACTGTCAGTCCGTGTTTTTTCCCCCCAGCGAGTATTCACCCAAACTGACTTTTGTCTTGGTATCGACCGAAATCTCCAAGGTTTCCGGATCGTCCGCGTATTTCTCGCGAGCCGCTTTGACGTTGGCAAAGATCGCGTCAGTGTCCTTCGTCTTCTTCAGCGGCTTGCCCTTTTGAATCCGCTTCAGACGATAGTTCATCCGATTCAGAATGTCGCGAATCGTCCGCTCGCTCGGCAACTGAGATTCATCGTAGCCTTTGGCCTGAAGCAATTCGCGAACTTCAGCAGCCGACAGATTCGTATACTGACGGGATGTCTTCAGTTCCGGGTCCGACTGCGTATGTGGCTCGACGATCAGGCGAATATCCATCGCCAGTTGCGGATCCTTTTCTTCACTGCGAAGACGGCCTCGAGGACTTGCCGGAACCTTGAACTGGCCGGGTTCGCGTTCCGTGAATTCCAGCAGACCGGACGCCACGTTTTCGCGGCCCCAGCCGAACCGAGCCTCGGCTTTGCGGGAACTTCCCTCACACAGTGCCAGGCAAACCCGCCCCTGAAACACTCGCCGCGCACGCCCCGTCATCGCTCGAGCGGCTACCATCAATAACTCATCCGTCACACCAGCAGCAATCACACCATCCATGGTGATCCACTCCGATCTCATACCGCATTCATGCCACAATATGCCAACAGTCTGACTTCCTGTTCAACTCACTGCTATCCCAGTTTTCTGGTAATTTCCTTTCTGCCGCTCGCCTAAT
>JAYSPO010000408.1:0-1944 GCA_043722015.1 Candidatus Kuenenia sp.
TTCGCAATCCGGCAGCGACCACAGCGCCAGTGTTGCCGGCACTCACAACAGCATCAGCTTCACCTGCGGCCATCAATCGCCAACAGCGGGCGATCGAACAGTTTGGCTTTTCACGCAGCGCGACCGTGGGCTTCTCTTCCATCCCCACGACGCCATCTGATTCCACAATCCGAATGCTGTCCGGAAGGGAACCAACTTTTGCGATCTCTTCTTCCAGACGTGCGCGATCGCCTACCAGCAGGATTTCGAGATTTGAATTTCGCTCGACCGCCTCGAATGCACCAACGATGTTGGGGCTGGGAGCGAAATCGCCCCCCATCGCATCCAATGCGATCCGCATTCTGTTTATTCCTCGACCTCAACCAGCGTGCGTCCCTGGTAGTAGCCGCAGGTCGGGCAGATCACATGAGTCGGTGCCATGGTGCTGCATTGAGTACACTTGGCAAGCTGACGAGGTTTAATGGTGTTGTGACTGTTGCGCTTCCGCGAACGAGACTTTGACTGCCTTCTCTTTGGTACGGCCATGACACTTTTTCCAGACGCTATCGATGTCCAAGACTAATCACAGAATTCATGGTAAACCGAAGTCAACAAAATCCGCGCAGATCGAACTACCTCAACCGTGAAGCAACTCGACAAATGTGCAGAGGTCTGCCATGAGAATCGCGGATGGTGTCAAACTGACGGCCATATGTCAAGAATGACTGGCAAGTTGGTCACGGAAATCGCAGGACCGAGGTTGTCGAAACCGTTTGGATCGACCAGAGTTTGATGATTGGGGCCATTCGGTGGCTGCTCATTATCGCAGATTTGAAATCTCAGATCTGAAACAATCCGCACTTGACACGCGACTTTACCCAACATGACGGACTACGAAAAGCTGGGACAGTTCTATCTTGGAAAAACACACGACCTGAAAACGGACGTCACGTCGCCGGATGAGTTGTTGATGTACGACTCCAGGGATTTGACGACCCATGCCATTTGTGTGGGCATGACGGGCAGTGGCAAGACAGGTCTTTGCCTGGCCTTGCTGGAAGAAGCAGCGCTTGACGGTATTCCGGCAATTTGCATCGATCCCAAAGGCGATCTTGGAAATTTGATGCTCACGTTTCCCGGCTTGCAATCGGCTGACTTCGAGCCCTGGGTTGATTCGCAGGATGCCGTCCGCAACGGCATGACGACAACTGAATACGCCGAGAAGACTGCCGACACCTGGCGCAAGGGGCTGGAAGATTGGGGGCAGTCGGGCGCACGAATTCAAAAACTTCGGGATGCTGCGGAAGTTGCCATCTACACGCCCGCCAGCAGCGCTGGTCGCCAGATCACGGTGCTCAAATCCTTTGATGCACCAAACGCCCAGGTTCTGAATGATGCTGAAGCGTTTCGTGACAGAATTCTTTCGGCAGTCTCCGGCTTGTTGGCTCTGCTGCAGATCGAGGCCGATCCCATCAGTAGTCGCGAACATATTCTGCTGTCGACGATTTTTGATTTTTTCTGGCGGAGCAATCAAAACATCGAAATGGGAGCACTGATCCGATCAATCCAGGCACCGCCCTTCAATAAGGTCGGGTTTCTGGATCTTGAATCGTTCTATCCACAGAACGATCGCTTCAAACTGGCGATGACGCTCAACAATCTGCTGGCATCACCAAGTTTCGCTGCATGGCTGGAAGGCGAACCGCTCGACATTCAAAAGCTGCTGTACACTCCTGAAGGCAAGCCACGTCTGGCCGTCATCTCCATCGCGCATCTGTCGGATCAGGAACGTATGTTCTTTGTCACGATCCTGCTGAATGAAATGGTCTCGTGGATGCGAAACCAGACTGGCACATCCAGTCTTCGGGCGATCCTCTATATGGATGAAGTGTTCGGTTACTTCCCGCCGACGGCCAACCCGCCGTCCAAGCGGCCTATGCTCACGCTGCTCAAACAGGCGCGTGC
>JAYSPO010000409.1:0-2669 GCA_043722015.1 Candidatus Kuenenia sp.
TCTGGTCAGTCATCCCACGCCTCCCGCGTTTGATGGCACGGAAGATCGAAACGGTCGTCGCAATCATGACGAAATTCGGATGTGGGCTGACTACATTTCTGATCAGCCGAATGCATGGCTGACGGACGACAAAGGTATCGCCGGCGGGATGGCATCCAATTCGTCGTTCGTGATCCTTGGCGATCAGAACGCTGACCCGAAAGACGGCGACAGTTTCGACAACGCGATCGATCAACTGCTGAAGCACCCTCGCATCAATGCCACTCACATTCCCATCAGCGACGGCGCGATCGAAGCGGCAAAGACACAGGGGAAAGTCAACAATCAACACAAAGGCGATCCTGCTCACGACACGTCCGACTTCTCGGACGGCAGCGTCGGTAACCTGCGAGCAGACTATGTGCTGCCAAGCAGCGACCTCAAGGTCAGCACGTCCAAAGTCTTCTGGCCCATTCCCGGGGTCGCCGGCGCGGATCTGATAAAATGTTCCGACCATCGACTCGTGTGGATGGATATTTCGCTTTGATGAACGACAAAACCAGAACATCAGCAAAATCTACGCAGGAGCAATTTCCCAATGACCGCACCTTCAATGAATATTTGCAGTGCGGTCAAGGATTTTCCTAAGGGGTTCTAAACATTTGCAACCGCGTTCAGTATACTCAAGGATCGACTCCCGCCCTGCGTTTCATGTGATCCTTCAAAGACACGACGAAACACCTGCTGTCCCACCGCTCGCCAGACATTGATCCATCATGACGCTCCTGTTGCATCTTTTCATGTTACTCATGATCGGCTTTGTGCCGACTGATGATGTCGTGGATTATCAGACTCAGGTGCGGCACGTTTTTCAGGCACGTTGTTTCGCGTGTCACGGGGCGTTGAAACAGGAAAGTGGTTTGCGGATTGATACGGCGGCAGCGGCCATCGGCGGAGGTGACTCCGGGCCGGCGATTGTGCCGGGAAATGCTGCTGCCAGTGATTTGTTCAAGAGAATCTCCGCGACCGATCTGGCTGAACGCATGCCGCCGGAAGGTGAAGCACTCAAACCGGCAGAGATCGATGCCATCCGACGTTGGATCAACGAGGGCGCAAAGGCTCCGGCTGACGAAGCACCGGAATCTGATCCGCGTGATCACTGGGCGTTCAGACCTCCGCTGCGACCTGCGGTTCCGCACGTCACAAATTCCGCATGGAACGCCAATCCCATTGATGCGTTTATCGCCGCTTCACATGAGCGGCATGGACTCATTCCACAACCTGCCGCCGAAAAACGAATCTGGCTGCGGCGAGTTTCATTCGATCTGATCGGACTGCCGCCAACACTCGACGAACAGTTCGCGTTTCTGAATGACACGTCGCCGGACGCCTGCAACAATGTCGTCGCAAGGCTGCTGGCCAGTCCGCAATACGGCGAACGCTGGGGACGTCACTGGATGGACATCTGGCGTTACAGTGACTGGTGGGGACTGGGGGCCGAAGTTCGCAATTCGCAAAAACATATCTGGCACTGGCGAGACTGGATCATCGAATCGCTCAACCGCGACAAAGCCTACGATCAGATGCTCCGCGAAATGCTCGCGGCGGATGAATTGTACCCGAATGATCCTGACCGCCTGCGAGCCTCAGGGTTTCTGGCGCGGCAGTATTTCAAGTTCAACCGCACGAGCTGGATGGATGAGACCGTGCAGCATACGTCCAAGGCTTTCCTCGGCATGACCTTCAATTGTGCGAAGTGCCACGACCACAAGTACGATCCCATTTCGCATGTGGACTATTACCAGATGCGAGCCTTTTTTGAACCGTATCAGGTTCGTACCGATATTCTGGGTGGTGAACTGGATTTCGAAAAGGATGGAATCCCGCGTGCTTTCGACTGCAATCTGGACACTCCGACATACCTCCACATTCGCGGTGATGATCGCAATCCGGACACGGCACACGTCATGCACCCGGCGATTCCTGAGTTTCTGGCATGCGGAGAGTTCTCAATTGAACCTGTGGTGTTGCCTGCAGAAGCCTGGAATCCCGGATTGCGGCAGGACGTCATCGACGCTCATCTCCAGGCAGCAGAGCGTCAGATTGAGGTCGCCCGCAGGACGCTGATTGCCGCGAAAGCAAAACTTGCAGCGGCGCAGGAAACGGCGAAAATCGCGACGGCTGAAGCCGGAGCGGAAATAAGTACGGATGAAGCAACGGTTATTGTGTCTGACGATTTTACGGTGGGGCGTCCTGAACTTTGGGAACAGCGCAGTGGACAATGGAAATATGCCGATGGCAAACTTGTGCAGTTGCAGACAGGGCCTACGCGAGCGACATTGCGTTTGATACAGATGCCGCCACAGGATTTTCAGGCCACTCTGAAATATGTTCCAACCGGTGGCGACGTCTGGAAGTCCGTCGGGATTGCGTTTGATGTGGACGGCGATGCGAATGAAGTGATGGCTTATTTGAGTTCGTATGCGAGTGGGTCGAAAACTCAGGTTTCATTCCTGCAGGACGGTAAGCAAGCGTATCCACCCGAAGCCGCGGAAAGTCGAATGGTCGCCCTGAACACGCCTCACGAGCTGACGATTCGCGTGCGTGGTTCGTTGATCAATGTGGCCGTCGATGGCGTGCATTCGGTCGCGTATCGATTTCCTGGCGCGCGGCGAGAAGGGCCGCTCGAT
>JAYSPO010000410.1:0-2940 GCA_043722015.1 Candidatus Kuenenia sp.
TGGGAAGCTTTGAGCAGCATCGGGTTATTCCGGTGGTGCTTCCGGCGTTGGCTCCGGATGTTCAAGTTCTTCGAACTCCGGTGTCACAAGTTCAACGGAGCCGACAGGATGCCGCGACGCAAATTCAGCCGGCTCGGCCTTGAGATGCGGATTATCAACGGCATGAGTTCTCTCCTGCGCCCGCAGCATTGCGTCATCGTACGCTGCGGGGCACCATTTGCCTTCCTGCAGATAGATGTTGTTGAATTCGAGGAGTCGGCCGGTTGCCAGATTCAGACTGGTGATCGCTTTGTTATAGGCCACGAGCTGCTGATAGTAGGCGCCTTCGGCAGTGGCGAGGCTCGCCTGGGCCCGCAGTTCAAGATCCACTATCGCTGTACCAACCTCACCTTGTACCTTGAAGATTCTGGCTCGTTCCTTCGCCGCTTCCGTCCGGTCGAAATTCGACTGAGTTGCCGCGTAGTTTGCCGCGACATCCTGAATGGCATTCGTAATATCGTGGGCGATACTACGTTCCTGAGCCGCGAGAACGGCATTGGCCTTTGCAACCTGCAGTTCGTAGTTGCGAGCCTGGCTGCGCGCCTGACGCAGACCAATTGGCATGTTAAACTGCATCCCGACATTCCACGCATTCAAATCGTCACGCGACATGGATCCAAACGCGCTGTTTGTTGGATTACTCGTGCCTTGACTTGCCAGCTTGTCGCCAAACCCCAGCACATTGTAGCCGCCCACCGCATTCAGACTTGGACGTACAAGGTTGCGCGCCGCATCCAACTGCAGTTGCAGGCTTTTGATCTGCCACTTCTGACGTCGCAGTTCGATGCGATAAGTCAGACCGTCCACCAGACTTGCCTGCCAGTCGGGACGCAACTCGGCCACGATCGGCTCTTCTATCGGTCGCAGCACAGTGCCGTCATTCATGGGCAGTCCGACCAGTCTCCGCAGGTCAGATTCTGCCTTGTACAATGTATTCAATGAGAGTTCGAGGCTGGCCTTGGTTTCATAAAGTCGGTCTTTTACCTGCAAGTGCTCTGCGGGACCCACGGGGGCTTGCGGCCTGTTCTGGGAATCAAGAGCCGCCCTCCCGCCATTTTTTATGATTTCATCTGTCACCCGCCACGTCTCTAAAGCACTCCGGTGCGCTGTCACACTCGTGTCATACAGACGATACGCGAGATACAGATCCCAGTAGGCATTCTCAATGTCACTCAAAGCCGTCCGCACGGCGACTTCAAAATCTGCCAGTGAAATATCCTGATTGATCCGTGCGATCGCGACGCCCTGGCTGACTCCTGTGATCGCTCCGAATGCCGGACTGGTCGTTCCGGCGATACGCGTGAATTCCACTCCGCTTCCGGCCAGCAGAGGTTGATTGAACTGGGCTCCGAGCACTCCCTGATAGACCGACGTATAATTGTTTAACGGATTGTTCGTCGAGCTGTCGGACCAGTTGCTGATCACTGAGACATTGGCTCCGGTCGCCAACGACTTGCTCAGCGATGTATTAAAGGCTCCGCCATCATTACTCGAAACCGGCAGACCGGCCGTGTTGAGTCGATTGTCCTGACCAGAGAGTATCAAACTGGATGCCAACCGAGCATCAAAGTCCGAAAGTGCGGCATCCATCCCGCGGCGACCGAACAGAATGCCTGTTTCCTGAATGGCCGAATCATAAACCGACGCCACGCCGGCCGGATTCGTCAGTACAGCTTTGGAACCGATCCCACCCAGCGCGCTGGTTTCAATAATCTCGTTATGCGACAGTGCGGTCAGCATCATCTCATGCAGGGTGACTTCGCGGACTTCGTCATCAACATTCCGCTGCAGACTGCGTGGCTCACCGCTGAGTTGCACCGCGCGGGCCGTCACGTTCTCGATGGCCGGGTATTCGATCGCAGTGTTGTATCCGCGATAAGATGTGATTGACTTGTCACCATCCGCATAGTGCAGTTCGCTCGGTCGCTTCTTCCGATGCATCGAGCAGCCGGACAGCATCATTGATGATGACAGCGCGCCGACGATCATGAGTTTCGGCAGCCGCGTCCACAGACCTGTCACAGGTCGTGGACACAGGGCCTTTTGTTTCTGGCGAGGCGCAAGCGAACGGCGAATTGATCGGGAGAGTTTCGTGATCAAATCCCGAAGCCGAATCGCAACGTGACCGAATGCGAAGGATTTCATGTGACGTCCCTGTCCTATGTGAATTGTCACACGTCGTTCCGCAGCTGAACGGCATGAAATGCGGTCCAGGCAACGGCAACGTGGTCTGTGAAACAGGAACATCCTTGTTCCGGAGTTCACGACAAAACTGTCGAAGCCCTGCGATCCGCAGAACTCGCCAATGTGACACATCAACCTGATGAGGTATCGTCGTTGCCTTCGGCATTGCTTGAGGGCACAGCACCTGGACCATATTCGGTATAAGCCATTCCCAGCTTCTTCTTCAGAAAGACAACCTCACCGGCATCATTGCCTTCAACGGCATGACCGGCAAATTGCAAAAGGTAGCCAACCAAAAAACACAGACATGGCCACCACGGGGCCGTTCCAGCCAGAATAGTCCACGGAGTCCCTACAAACGTCAGTGGAACTCCGATCAAATGCAGCCCCTGGTTCACGCAGTTCCGGTGTCGCGGCAAGTAGTTTTTCAGGAACGCTTTGAACATGACAAAGACCTTTAAGGAATGATGCAGCCCGGGGAAAGGGGGCGGGAACCGATTGAAGACCCCATCCGGCTTGGGGACTGTCGTTTTATTCGTCAATGTCGGCATTTTCGTTTAACGGCGAGCCGCAGGCGTAGGCGCAGGCGAAACCTGGCACTGACGCCTGCGGCTTGCCGTTAAACCCAATACCGTTCAAAAAGTAGCAGGCACACTCCGTGTGCCGTTCGCTCAGGCTCGAAAAGCTTGGCTTTTAAAGGGTTGCGGCACACGGAGT
>JAYSPO010000411.1:0-1259 GCA_043722015.1 Candidatus Kuenenia sp.
TTTCACGGCGACGCATCAGATCGCACTCGCGGAAGCAAAACAGATCACTACTCAGCTTGAAGTCGAAGAGATTAAAGCAAGAGTTGCGGCCGAACGAGCGAAGCATTTTAGCGAACCTGAGGACGTCGCTCGTGGGAAGGCTCTCGCCGCCAGTCGTGCGGAGCGCCAGGTCGCCGCTGCGAAGCTGTCCGAAGAAGTGCTGGCCGCAGAGCATCTTCTGACAGGCGTTCGCGCGTCATCAGCGCCGGAAGCGACGCCCGGGAATGCCGCCCCGGCGCTGGCCGAGGCTGAACGGAAGCACTCAGCGGCACAGCAAAAACTGGCCGACGCGAGGGCTGCTGTCGACAAGGCCGATGGAACCTATGCTGCGCTGGGAGACACGTTTCCGAGTTCCTCAACCGGACGACGTCTGGCGCTCGCGCGATGGATCACAAGTCCTCAGAATCCACGAGCCTCACGCATTGCGGTGAATCATCTGTGGCTGCGTCATTTCGGAGAAGCACTTGTTCCGTCTGTCGCCAACTTTGGACTCAACGGTCAACAGCCATCGAATCAGGATCTGCTCGATTGGCTGGCGACGGAACTGACGGGCAACGGGTGGAAGATGAAGTCACTGCATCGCATGGTCGTGCTTTCCTCGGCGTATCGGCAGAGTTCCGCAACAGTGCAACAATCGGCTTCTGTAACGGCAAATGTGGCCGTTGATCCGGCCAATCGATTTTTGTGGCGGATGAATTCACGTCGTATGGAAGCGGAAGCCGTTCGCGATTCTCTGCTGTTCGTGGCGGGCTCACTGGACCCTTCGCGCGGTGGACCGGAAATTCCGGAAACGGAAGCTCAGACAAACCTTCGGCGGAGTCTGTATTTCCGAAGCACGCCGAACGAGAAGGCCGAATTCCTGGAGACCTTCGATGCCGCGAATCCCAACGAGTGCTATCGCCGCCAGGAGAGTGTCGTTCCGCAGCAGGCTCTGGCGTTGATGAACAGTCGACTGTCTCTGGATCACGCTCGACTGCTGGCGGGAAAACTCAGCGAGGACGTTGGTGAAGGCGACCTGATGGTTACAAGAGCGGCCTTTATCACGGTTGCGTTTGAAACCATTCTGAACAGAGCACCTGCGGAGGCTGAAGTCACCGTGTGTCAGACGTTTCTGGAACGAAATACGGCAACGGCTGGCACAGCCGACCTCGCTGTTTTTCCCGCCGGAGGGGAGTCCTCGCAGCGTGCACCGGCGACTGTTGCTTACCTGCGAGCCCGGG
>JAYSPO010000412.1:0-4903 GCA_043722015.1 Candidatus Kuenenia sp.
CGATTATCCGGATTGCCGGTGCCGATACTGTCCGGAAACTCCGTGCCGCGCTGGCCCGGAGTGATGAAGATTCCGATGGTGACAGGAATCTGTTTCCTGGCGATCAAATTCTCGAGCACGTTCTGAACTCGAAGCACGCCGTCGGGTTTCGTCGCGCGGGCACCGTCCTGGAAAACCAACACACAGGCTGCCTGTGCGGGGTCATACTGCGCTGGCACAAACACCCAATATCGGCGAATCGTGTTCTCGATGATCTTGCTTTGAAAGAGAAACGGGCCTTCGAGTTTCCCCTGCGGCACGTCTTCCTGTTTCAGCGAGTCTGCAGTCAGTGGATAATGTACTTCCGGTTTCGGCTCACGTCGTTTCGATCGAGCTGCATCCTGAGCACTCATCGGAACTGCGCACACGAAGATCGTGAGTGCTGCGAGCGTTTTCATCAAGAGACGTGGCATCGGAATTGCTCCTGGAGCGTGACGTACAAAAATGCAGTGATGGGCCGATTGGTTAAAAAAAGTGTCTGGAATGCTCCTGCATTTCCGCAGCTGTCGCTGCTAACTCTTCAACGATTCCAACACCTTACCGTGTACGTCTGTCAAACGGAAGTCGCGGCCCTGAAAACGGCAGGTCAGTCGTGTGTGATCGAGTCCCAGTTGCTGGAGAATCGTGACCTGCACATCATGCATAATGAGTTCGAGTCCTGCGCTTCGTCAGGACTTGACTTTGGCGTTTGCCGGACCAGGCGGAGCGCTGGCCCGGCACGTGGCCGACATGAGGACTGTCGATTTAATCGTTTAACGGCAAGCCGTAGGCGTCGGTGCCAAGTTTCGCCTACGCCTACGCCTGCGGCTCGCCGTTAAACGAAAATGCCGATCCAGGAGACTAAAACGACAGTCCCCCTGCCGGAACGGCGCTTCGCCTGGTCCGGCCTACAGAAAAGGGAAGCAATAATCGCAATTCCGACATGCGGAAGTATTTCGGTCAGTTTTTTCGGCCGGAAAATTGTGCCAGGTTTGTTTGCCATGGCGTGTGGTATAACATGCGCGAGTACGATGCTTGGCTGATTGTTAACGGAGAGAGTTCCCATGCGTCTGCTGTCAGCACTGTTTTTCTGTGCGAATGTGTTGAACGCCATCGCTGTCAACGGCGACGAGGCGGATTCACAATCGTCTCAGCGCATCGAAATTGGCGCGACTGTGAATGAGTTTTCGCTTACGGATACTCGGTATCTGCCAAGGTCACTGTCCGAGTTCGGTGAGCGGAAGGCATTCGTGCTCGTGTTTACGACGCTGGACTGTCCGATCGTGCGACGTTCGCTGCCGACGCTGCGAAAGCTGGAGGCGGAATTCCGAAGTCAGGGCGTGCAGTTTTTGGCGATCAACGTCGGACCGATGGATTCATTGGTGGATGTGGCCGGACAAGCTGTGAACGCCGACCTCGCGTTTCCGGTCGGTAAGGATTTCAACGGTGATGTTGTTCGTGCTCTGGGAATTCGTCGGACGCCGGAGTGCGTTGTCATCGATGCGGATATGCGGCTGCGTTATCGAGGTCGTATCGATTCTGCGTTTCGACTGACCGGTGTGCAGCCGGATCCCGGCCGCGAAGATCTGCGGGAAGCGATTGGAGACGTCGTGGCCGGGAATGACGTGCGTGTTGCCGAGACGCCGGTGGACGGATGCCTTGTCACGGAAATCCGAAAACCGCAATCTCGAAATCTCAATTACTATGAACACATTGCTCCACTGATAACTCAACATTGTCAATCGTGCCATCAGCCCGAAAGCGCGGGGCCGTTTTCATTGTTGACTCTGGACGATGTGAGTTCGCACGCGGCGATGATCGCAGAAGTTGTGACTCAGCGTCGTATGCCGCCATGGCATGCGGCGAGTGAGTACGGTCATTTCATCAATGACCCGAAACTCTCCTCCGCAGAAATCGACACCATTGTGGACTGGGCATCAGGCGACCGTATCGCCGGCGATTCGTCGTTGGCCCCTCCTCCGCTGGAAGCGCGTGAGTCCGATTGGCTGATCGGAGAACCGGATCTGGTTGTTCAAATCCCCGTGCCGATAAAAGTTCCGGCGGAAGGCGTGATGCCGTATCAATACGTATTGCTCCCCTATGTATTTCTGAAGGACACATGGGTGCAGAAGATTGAGATTAATCCCGGAAACGATGCGGTGGTGCACCACTGTAATATGGGTTTTGTGAAGGTGACCGACCTGCGCCGCGAAGAATTTCATCCGGAAAAGAACTTCATCACTGGATATGTGCCAGGCGGAGACCCCATGGTTCTGGACTCCGGTATCGGATTTTGCATTCCGGCTGGCTCGGTCGTCGGGCTGGAATTGCATTATGTTACGAATGGCGAGGTCACGACGGATCAGACATCCGTCGGGTTTGTGTTCGCCACAGAGAAAGTCCAGAAACGGATTCAACATTTTCAGTGTCATACCTCGCGCTTTGCGATTCCGCCTGGCGAGGCTTACCACAAAGTTGCGGCGTCGAGAGAGTTTCTGTTCGATGCCACGGGAATCGGGATGTACTGCCATATGCACGTTCGCGGTAAGGACATGCGGTTCGAAGCAACGCAGGCCGATGGCAAGACGGAGACTCTGCTCCTGGTGCCAAACTACAACTTCGAATGGCAATCCTCCTACCGCTGGCCTGACAACGCGGTGCGTTTCAGGCAGGGGACGCGCATCGACTGTACGGCACATTTCGACAATTCGTCGTTCAACCCGTTTAACCCGGATCCCACGGCCACGGTGCGCCATGGATTGCAGACATCTGATGAGATGATGTTTGGGTTTCTGTTTTTCACACGCGATGATGAAGCTCTGAATCTGGCAATTGATCCAAAGACCGGGCATGTGATCGAAAACTGAGGACTTGTTTGAATGATCGGCATCCTGGGGATCATATTGTCGCTGATACTGCTGATGTACCTGGCGTATCAGGATGTCAGTGTGCTGGTCCTGGCTCCCCTCTGTGCGTTGTTGGCGGTGGTGTTCGATGGAGATCTGCCGGTACTGGCTACGTACACACAGATTTTTATGGCCAGTGTCGGGCAGTTTGTCAGAGACTTCTTCCCATTGTTTCTGCTGGGAGCAATCTTTGGCAAGCTGATGGAAGACTCCGGTGCGGCGGCAAAAATTGCGGAGGTTGTCGTGCGGGCCGTCGGTGTCCACCGTACAATTCTGGCCATCGTGCTCAGTTGCGGGATTCTCACCTACGGCGGTGTCTCGTTGTTTGTGGTTGTCTTCGCCGTCTTTCCGCTGTCAAGATCGCTATTCCGACAGGCCGATATTCCGCGGCGACTCATTCCGGCGGCCATTGCGCTCGGTTCATTCACATTCACGATGACGGCCATGCCGGGCACGGTGCAAATTCAGAATCAGATCCCCATGCCCTTCTTCCGGACAAACTCCTTCGCTGCCCCAGGTCTTGGTTGCATTGGCAGTCTGATCATGTTTGGCCTGGGCATGCTGTGGCTGAATTCACAGGCCACGCGTGCCCGTCGAACTGGCGAGGGATTTGGTGCGATTCTACCGTCGGATGACGCAGCGGCGGATGCAGCGACGAATGATAAAGCCAGGAAACTGCCTGCGGTCTGGAGTGCTTTTACACCGATCATCTGTGTGGTTGTGCTGAATTTTGTGTTCTCGCAGTTTGTGATCCCGAACTGGGATGCCAGCTATCTCGCCGAAGACCAGTTTGGAAAAACTGACCTCAACAAAGTCCAGGGCACATGGTCGACAATTCTTTCGATGGTCGTGGCCCTGCTGATCACCATCGGATTGCATTTCCGATCCATCGACAAGTTGAAAGTCTCACTCGCTACCGGTGCCAGATCTTCGTTGCTGCCGATCTTTAACACCGCATCTGAATACGGCTATGGAAACACGATTAAGAATCTGGCCGGGTTTGCGATGGTGCAGAAATTCGTCACCGGCATTGCGCCAGGGAATCCACTGATCTCTGAATCGATAGCCGTGAATTCTCTGGCCGCGATGACCGGTTCGGCGTCCGGCGGTTTGAGTATCGCTTTGAAGGCTCTCGGTGACACGTACTACCAACGCGGTATCGAAGCCGGCATCAATCCGGAACTCCTGCATCGCGTGGCTTCGATGTCCTGCGGAGGCCTGGACAGTCTGCCTCATAACGGCGCTGTCATCACGCTGTTGTTAATCTGCGGAGTCACGCACCGCCAGGGCTACAAAGATGTGGCCGTGGTTACGATTGCATGTCCGCTGGTCGCAACGATCACGGTGATTACGCTGGGGACGCTGTTTGGTTCATTCTGAACTGCGGAATCGTCAGCAACTCCGGCCACCCATCAATCCATTGCTGGGAGAGCACCAGCCCAGGCGGAATTCAGACGCTACCGCGGACGGGAATCAATAACTCAATTCGGTTGTCCCCATTCGGTTGTCCAATTCATGCGACGCAGTGGCACAACCGAATGAGGGACAACCGAATAAAAGTAAGCGTCCGGGAAAACCATTCTTGCCAGGGTCGGTAGTCTTGAGTCCGGTGAATTTCGGTCTCTGGGCTTTTTCTGGTGAGGTGAGCTATGAGCGAGCGGGAGCAGGTTTGGCGTGAGTTGATTCAGTGGCAGCCGCGGTCGGGGCTGACGGTGGCCGTGTGCTGTGAAGAGGCGGGCGTTTCGGTGGCCTCATTTTATCGGTGGAAGAAACTGCTGACGGAGCCGCAAGGTCCTCGGCGACTCCGATCGACGCAACGAACGGAAGTTCAGGCATCAGGTCGAAAGAAGCGCGCGTCTCAGTTTGTGCCGATTGCCTTGCACGATCCGCCGTGATCGCGACGGGCCGATGTCGATGCTGACCGACTGGTCGGGATTTCTGCATGCGGATGCCTGATGTCGGACGACGAACGTCGGGCG
>JAYSPO010000413.1:0-15088 GCA_043722015.1 Candidatus Kuenenia sp.
CACGGAGGGCTCACGCCCAGCCGCTCGCCATTGTCAATTCGCACCGCGCGAAGAATAGAACCCGATCTTTATTTGCCAGGAGTTTTTTCTTCCACGACGAAAACTTTGCGGCGTTCGAGCAGCGTGGCTTTCCAGCGTACGGCTTTCTTGTCTTTGGGCTGCTCTGTGGGTGGATGATCTTTGTCATTTGTCAGAATGTCGGAACGGCTGACACTCCGCAACGGAAGTGTTGGTGATTTCAGTGGCAGAAGGTCCGGATTTTCCTTTTTGATTTTCGCAGTCAACGGCGGCGTATTGGTTGAGACAACCAACGGCGTCGATGGAATTACGGGGACGGGTTGTTCCGACGACGGATCAGCGACCGGCGTGGGGACCAGTTCGTCATCGGGCAGCGTGAACAGCAGTTCGCACGGTAGAGGCACTGGCGGTACCGGTGACGATGGAACGTGCGGATCAGTCGCAGGCATCCCGAGAGCGGCGTTCCGGGTAGCGACGATTTGAGTTTCCGTTGCCAGATTAACGTCGGGCACCGCCTGCGACGCATCGACGCGGATCTTGTCAGCAGGTGGATTTAATTTCGGAACGATGTGAGTTGCTGGTGCCGGTCGCGGGCCGAACACGCGGATCTTGTCTGCTGGAGCAGGAGTCGCCGCTGCGGTTTTGTCGGACGATTGAGCTGGTATTGCTGATGGTGCGACTTCTGGCAACCCGGCGTCTGCTGCAGTTGCAACAGGTGCCGCGGGAACGTCGGTAGGGCTCAGCACCACAGGTTCCACTTTCAGGTCTGGCTCAGTGACTCCGTCGGCAGACTCGGGTGTCGTTTCCTTAGGGCTTGCCTTTTCTGCAGGCTCAACATCTGGATCCGCCCCGCCCGCTTCAACTTTGGCTGGCACTGGTTCACCTGGAATTGGTTCACTTGGCACTGGTTCACTTGCTGGCTTTGATTCAGGAGTCGGTTCACCTGGTGTCGGCAGTGGGCCCAATTCGGTCTTCGCAGGCACATCCGGCACTGGCGTCGCTGGCCCGGTGAGTGCTTTCGGTGCTCCATTCGAATCGACACCGGACGATTCCATCACCGGCGTTTTGACCGCTTCCGGGTTGACATCTTCCGCCTTGACTGTTTCCGGCTGATCGACTTCCGGCTGATCGACGACGGGCCTGGTCAATTCCGCATCCGCCGTCTTGAGTTCCTTGCTGTTTGAAATCGTATGCGTCTTTGGTGCACCCTGTGCGATATTCGCAGGAACTGCAACTGCGGTGATACGATCCAGGTAGATACTGAGCGCACTGGTCGCATGATACAGGGGCGAACAGCTCACCTCGGCTTTTCGATTGACCATCAGGTCGTTCGATGTTGCTTCAATCGCGCGACGTACCCAGGGAGCGTTCAATTCCTGCGAAGGCAAAGCCATCATCAGAAACTCCAGCAGATGTCCGCTGCTGGCCATCCGCTTGTCGAAATCCTGCTTGTACTCACGGCCTCGGAAGTAGTTCGACGACAGCGTGCCGTTGGAGTTTTGCTGCATCCGAGCCGTCTGGATATAGCGTCGGATCTTTTGTTCGGCTTCCAGCCAGACACCCACAAGTGGTTTGCCGGATCGCAGATACACGTTGCGGGCATGAGCCAAAGCGAACAGACCATGCGTTCCGCCACAGGGTGCTCCCTGCAGAGATTTTGCCGTCTCAATTTTCACCAGGCGTTCAATGCTCCATTTTTCGCCCAGCGCATTGGTCCATTCGGCATCCGGAGGCAGATAGCGACTGAGCGCCCACAGCGTCCAGGTCACTTCTTCTTTCGCGTTGACCGTCATCTTGGCGTACGTGAGCATGTCACGCATGGAGACCGGGCCCTGGGGCGTATTGAACTGCGTTTCGAGTGGCACTCCGCTCATCGAAAGGATGGCGACGAACTGATTGATATGACCTTCAAACGCATACGGCTTGTTGTAGGGATGGCCACGACCAACCATCATCATTTCAAAGGCATTGTTGCCGCCACGTCCGGTCAGCACACGCACCTGAGTCTTCTCAAACCAGTTTTCATTTTCAAAGGTCGGCCCGGTTTTGATCCACTCCAGACAACTGACTGGCTTACCATTGTGTCGAATCAGAAATTCTTCGCGGAGGGCCAGCATCCCGTGCATGATCTGCCACGGGGTATGTTCTGCAGTCGACAGCAATCTCCGCCGCTGAGCTTCACGCGTCTCGTAGACCAGTTTCACGAGCGGGTCCTTTGCCTGCTGAATTACCAGCGGCACGGGACGCATCACAGCATTCGACGAATGTTCATCAATGGTGACCTGTGGTTCAGCAATCGGTGAATTCAGTTCGTTGTCGCCGATGGGAACTCTTCCAGGTGACAGCTTTATCTGCGCATCGACAGAACTGGTCTGCAGCAGGCCGACCAATGCCACGATCGGCAGAAACCGCCGAACCTTAATGTGCAATTCCACAATCGCCATTGGGATGACTCCCACGCAGTCAAAGCAGCAAATCAATAGTCAGTCATGCGCGGAATGATCCGACGCCCCCTTTCTCTGTTTTCGACCAGACTCCGGACGCTCTTAAATCCATCACATCCGGCTGAATCGGAATTCTCGTTACTTTGCGCACTTGAAATAATTCCGACCCACAGCTGAAAATTGATGAGCTTTTTGAGCGAGGTTGGGCACATGCACACTGAACGCAGTTCATACGACGCCGGGAATACGCAGCGTACGGCGGACAGGATCAACAATAGTAGACATCACTCTCTGAGTGATGAATCAGTGTCTGACAACGCACGCGATTTCAGTGCGCGTCACTCAGAGAGTGACGTCTACTCTGACTTTTTCCGCACGTTGCAGAACGATCAGCATACGCGAGTGCGTGGCTCGCCGCACACCTACTTCGACGAATCAGCGGTGGTCACGTCCGTGATCCACTCGGTGATCGTCTGCAGCACGATTGGCGAGATCGTTTCCTCGATCGTCTGGTACTCGCTGAGACCACCGGTTGTGCAGGATTGAAACAGATGGTTCATCGCGGGAAACTCGATTGTCCTGAAGCGAGGGTTACCGCCTTTCTCCAAAGCGGCCTCAATGGCGGGCAGATTCAGACGCGGATCAACCTGCACGTCTTTCTCGCCATTCAGGGCGAGCACTGGACATTTGACTCGAATCAGCTGCGTGGCTGGTTCGTACGTCAGAAAAAACCGAAACCAGGGACTGTGCATGCGTTGAATCCCTGCAGATACCGTTTCTTTCAGCCTGTCGTCTGGAATCGATTCTTTGGGCAGCGCTTCGGTGAGTCGCTTTATTGCAGCAGCAGTCAGTTCTTCCTGCGTCGCCTCTGGAGCGTCCAGGACCGTGTCAATCAACGCCAGTTGAGTTATGCGTTGTGTATTCAACAGATTTTCGTCGGTGACGCCTTCGGCCCGAAGAATGAGCTGTCCCTGAGACAACAGGATCTCCTTGCCGTTCACGCCGGTGCCAGCCAGCAGAATCGCAAATGCGACGTCGTTGCGGCGTGCGGCCACCATCGGGGCAATGAGACCGCCTTCGCTGTGGCCCAGGACTCCAATGGCATTTTTTGCAAACCTTGTATCCCTTGTCAGGTGGTCGAATGCCGCTTCCACATCGTTGGCAAAGTTTTCACTGGTGGCGGCAGAGAAATCTCCCTTCGAAGCACCGGTGCCTCGATCGTCAAATCGGAGCACGGCGATCCCGTGTCTTGAGAGATGATCGGCGATGACCCAGAACGGCTTGTGATCCAACAAGGTCTCGTCGCGGTCCTGAGGTCCGGAACCTGAAATCAGGACAACCGCAGGGCATGGTTGATTGGTGGCCGGGATCGTCAGCGTCCCTGCGAGCTGGACATCATCTACCTCATTTCGGAATGAGACTTCTTCGATGCGATAGGGAAATGGAGCAACCGGGGTTTGCGGCCGCACAGGTGGTTTGACGACCTCTTCACGGAGCGACTTTTCCTGCGTCAACACCAGGTCCAACTTTGCCCCGCCTTGTGTCCATGTTCCTTTCAACTCCGTCTTCTCTGCATTTAAGACCCCCTCGAAGACTCCGCCAATCGACGCGACACTGATTGTCCACTGATCGCCCTTTGTAGTTCGCATGGCTTTGAAGCCGCCCGATTTCTGCGACACACTGTCGAAATAGATGTTCTCCGAGTCGTCATCTTCACGATACATGCGGAACCGCATCGTGAGTTTTTGGAACAGCGCGTTCATAGTGCCGGTCCAGATCTCATCCGGTCGATCCGCAGGAGCAGTTGCGACCCTGTGAAGGATGAGGTCAAACTCCTGCCCGGATTGCTTCCAGACGCCGGTTGAGGTCTTGCCGCTGTCGGTAATCCTGCCTGAGAACACGGCTTTCGTCAGTTTGAGTCCAAACTTAAGTTCCGCGTCGTCGAGCAGAAAATTATCCAGTGGAAAGATCTGACCACCTTCATCCAGACTGACAAGTTGTCGTCCGGTGGGATTGTCAGCCTCGGGGACCGGTTCGATGCGAAAGCGAAACAGGCGCGTCCCGACGTCCATCGTTCCATACCACAGGTCCCCCGTCGGGTTTTCGTCGGCTGGTCCCGGCGCGGGATTCAGCACACACAGCAGGACTGCAAGAAACAGATATCGCATGGCAATCCCCAGCTTGAGTTCCAATCGGGTGAGACGATACGCACAGTAATCCGTGCAGCGTTGCAACGGAAGCCTGCCAGCGATGCAGAGTTGATTCCTGAAGCACGGATTCAGGCATTGCATTTGTCGGAAGAGGCGGGTTCGAATTGACATTCCGCAAAGGAAAGCGACAACACGCCGACACCCAGTATCAGATCAACTCGTCACGAAGGACGTTCTCAATGTCAGCACCGTTCTCACTGCACTCACACGGCATCACCGTCAAGGACGTGTTCCGAAATCTGTCGCCAGGCAGTCTATATGAAGAAGCCATTCGGCACGAGCCAGGGACCAGCATTTCCGATACGGGTTGTCTGATCGCGTATTCCGGAGATAAGACGGGGCGATCTCCCAAAGACAAACGCATTGTCAGGCATCCGGATTCTGAAAACAACGTCTGGTGGGGGCCGGTAAATTTTCCTCAGGACGAAATGACATTTTCCATCAACCGCGAACGAGCGATCGATTACCTCAACACCCGCACGAAGATTTATTGTGTCGATGCGTATGCGGGCTGGGATCCCGATACGCGGATCATGGTCCGCGTCATTTGCGCGCGACCTTATCACGCTTTGTTCATGCACAATATGCTGATTCGACCGACGGATCAGGAACTGGTGAGTTTCGGTGAACCGGATCTTGTGATCTACAACGCGGGTGGGTTTCCGGCGAATCGCTACACGACCGGAATGACATCGCGCACCAGCGTCGATCTGAGCCTGGAGAAGCGTGAAGTTGTGCTGCTGGGTACTGATTATGCCGGCGAAATGAAAAAGGCCGTCTTCACGTTCATGAACTACTTCCTGCCCAGCAAAGGCATCCTCTCGATGCATTGTTCGGCTACTGCGGATCGCAATTCTGACAAGTCTTCAATTCTGTTCGGACTCTCCGGCACGGGCAAGACAACGCTGTCGGCCGATCCCAAACGGTACCTCATCGGTGATGATGAACATGGCTGGTCAGACAACGGAGTCTTCAACATCGAAGGCGGCTGCTATGCCAAGGCCGTGTACCTGACGATGGAGTCGGAACCGGAGATCTTCGAAGCGTTGAAGTTCGGGACGGTGCTGGAAAATGTGGTGTACGACAAATCGCATCACCATGTGGATTTCAACGACACGTCGATCACCCAGAACACGCGTGGTGCGTATCCGATTGAATTCATGCGGAATGCAAAAATACCCTGTGTCGCCAGTCATCCTTCCGACATTATTTTCCTGACATGCGATGCGTTTGGGATTTTCCCGCCTGTCGCACGGCTCACTCCAGAACAGGCGATGTACTATTTCATCAGCGGTTACACGGCGAAAGTGGCCGGGACTGAAGTCGGCATTACCGAACCGGAAGCGACGTTTTCTCCATGTTTTGGGGGACCGTTTTTGGTGTGGCATCCGAGCGTTTATGCCAAGTTGTTGGCGGAGAAGATTCGCCGACATGAAGCGAATGTCTGGCTGGTCAACACGGGATGGTCGGGCGGATCATACGGCACGGGCAGCCGCATGCCGCTGCGCTTCACGCGCGCGATCGTCGATGGCATCCATTCCGGCCAGCTGGCATCAGCGCCGGTCGTGCGAGAGCCCATTATGGGACTCGACATCGTCACGGAGTGTGAAGGCGTTCCGGCAGAAATGATGCAGCCCAGCCTGTCATGGCGCAACACCACTGCCTTCGAAGAAGCGTCCCGAAAACTGGCCGCGCGCTTTCGCACCAACTTTGAAAAGTACGCGAACGCAGTTGACGCCAGCGTCGTGTCGTCCGGACCTGCTGCGTCGTAGGGGATCGTGAATGCATGTCCAGACGATTTCAACTCAGCCGGAACGCCCGTGGCAGCAGTGCGGACAGTTGCACGAGTTCCGGTGGCATATCGACCGTGTGGTCCACGTCGTCGAGCAGGACCAACATCTCCGGATTGAACTCGACAAGAAACTGACGACACGCGCCGCAGGGCACCGGGATGCCGGTGAGCGAAACACAGATCGCGCTGAAGCTGGCACAGCCCTGAGCAATCGCCGTACAGATCGCGACTCGTTCCGCACAAATCGTCAGTCCATACGAAGCGTTTTCGACGTTGCATCCGACGAAGATCCTGCCGTCGGATGCCAGCACGGCAGCCCCCACCTGATACCTGGAATACGGAGCCCATGCATTCCCGCGTGCCGCGCGTGCTGCAGTCTGCAATTCACGCCAGCGGGGCAACGTGACTTCCAGATTCATGGAATGTGCCTTCGTGGAACTCATGGGCGAAGACGAATCATTGCTGGCCAGGTGGCGTTTCTTCGTCGTTCAGGAAGTCCATCTTCATCACGCGAGTCGATGGCGGGGCTTCCGACTTCCAGTCGATGCGTGGTGCGTCGGCCCAGAGTTGTTCCAGATTGTAAAGTGCCCGGCCTTCGGCTGTGAACACATGCAGGACCACGTCGCCGTAGTCCGTCAGAATCCAGTTGCCTTCAGTTCGATACCCTTCGATATTGAGTCGTCGGTTTCCGTCTTCCCGCTTGAGTTTGCGATTTACTTCGTCCGCGATGGCGTGCATCTGACGATGGCTGGAGCCGGTCGCGATCACGAAGAAGTCGACAATCGATGTGACCCCCGTTAGATCGAGGACCAAAATTTCCTGACCTCGCAACTGATCGGCGATTGCCGCTGCCGCGACCGCATTCGCGCGACTGACGGCGTACAATTCTTTCGACCGTGGCGCAGCAATCTGCGGTGGTTCCATGCTGGATTCGGTTTTTTGTGTCGTTTTTTCGGATGTCATCACAGAATGGGCTCGCAAAGTGTTTAAGTGTCAAGCCCTGCAGTCTAACCGGATCCGATCAGCCTGACCACCGAGCCTCAGATCCAGCCCTTTCGTCGGAACCAGAACAGAAAACTGCTGCCAATGGTGATCATGACGACCACAGTCAAAGGGTACGCGTAGTGGGAGCCAAGTTCCGGCATGTAATGGAAATTCATGCCGTAAAACCCAGCGATGAAACTTAAGGGCATGAACAATGTCGCAATCATTGTCAGTGTTTTCATGACCTCGTTGCTGCGAAGACTGATCTCCGCCAGGTGAAAATCCCGCAGATCTGCGCAGAGTTCGCGATAGGTTTCAATGACATCCATCAGCTGAATGGTGTGGTCATAACAGTCGCGGAGATACGTTCGGGTCGTGTCGGAAATCAGCGGGCAATTGTCGCGCATCAGTACCGCAATCGCTTCACGCTGCGGCCAGACGGTGCGGCGAAGGAGCAACAGGTCGGCACGCACATCGCGAATTGTCAGTCTCTGTCCGGGATCGAAACCGAATTCCAGTTTTTCGTCGATGGCGTTGAGTCGATCTCCGATCTGCTCAATGATCGGAAAATAGTTGTCGATCACAAGGTCCAGGATCGTATACGCCAGGTAGTCGGCTCCGAACTCACGAATCCGACCGCGAGCTGTCATGATGCGTTGCCGCACGACTTCCAGTGCGTTGCAGCCTTCGTGAATGGAAATCACAAATCCCTCGCCGATAAACAGGCTGACCTGTTCTGTGATCATGTCGCCATTGGCCTCATGCGCAGGCATGCGAATCACGACAAACAGATGATCGCCGTAGTCTTCCACTTTACATCGTTGATGCGTATTCACCACATCTTCCAGCGCGAGTGGATGAAGTTCGAATGCTTCGCCCAGTCGTCGCAGCGTTTCTGAATCGGCGGTGCCTTCCAGGCGAAACCAGTAAACGCGGTCCTCCGGGACGTCTTCATTCAGTTCGGCCACCGTGTCGATGACTTCTTCTTCAGCCAAAGCGGCGTTGTAAGAAATTCGTGTGAGTCGACACTTTTCCGAAATCGGGTCGGTACCCCGTTCAATCGTACCTGGCAATGCTCCGATTCCGGTGGAACGTCGGAAGCCGCGATAGACTCCATGTTTTGAGACCGGTGTCATCCTGAACTTTCTGAGTTGTTTCGAACCATCGGTGGACTGTGATACGATTTGAGCAAATTCACTTTATGGTCTATGGTCATAGTGAACATTTGCACGAGAACGACCGTCATTCACGTTGAACTCCATGAACCCATCCATCGAACCACTGGGAGATTGTGCTGTAACTGTCGCCTGGCGGTCTCTGGACAACGCAGCTGCCTTGCAGGCAGTGCAGCATGCGATGGAGAGCTGTCATTGTAACGGCAGGGACGGCATTGTCGCTGTCGCCCCGGCTTTCAAGTCGCTGACGGTTTACTACGACTGCAAAAAATTGACCTGGGCCAATCTTGAAAAATGGATTTCGGACTCCCTTGACTCTGTGCGATTCACTCCGGAAACCACGCGGCGTCAGCTGGAAATCCCTGTCTGTTACGATCCCGAATTCGCACTTGACCTGAGCAGTGTCGCTGAAAAGCACGGTCTGAATGTCGGCGATGTGATTCGCCTGCACTCGAACGCGAACTATGTCGTGCAGATGATCGGGTTTTCTCCCGGGTTTCCGTATCTCGCCGGACTGCCTGCGCAACTCCACACACCCCGCCGTGCGTCGCCAAGAATTCAGGTGCCAGCTGGTTCCGTGGCCATCGGCGGTGAACAAACCGGGATTTATTCCTGCAAATCGCCCGGCGGATGGAACATCATCGGACGGACTCCCGTGCCACTGTTTGATCCACAACGTGATCCCCCGTGTCTGTTGCGTCCCGGCGACGCCATCCGATTCGTGCCGATTGATCGACAACAATTCGATGACTATGCGGGGCGGACATGAATCGAATTCATATCGTTCGCTCCGGACTCTGCTCCACGGTGCAGGACCGAGGCCGCATGGGTTTTCGGCACATTGGCGTTCCGCTGGGAGGCGCGCTGGATTCCATGGCCCATGAACTTGCAAATCGACTCGTGGGCAACCCGTTGGATGCGGCGACGATCGAAATGACGTTGACGGGTGATGAGATCGAATTCGTCGATGACACCCTGATTGCCATCACGGGTGCGGATATGGAACCCACGCTGCACGACAGCAGCGATCTTTTGCTGCCCGTTGCACAGCACTGCCCGATGATGATCCCGGCGGGCTCACGCATTCGATTTCAAGTGGCACGACGGGGTTGCCGTTGCTGTCTGGCAATTGCGGGCGGTGTGGATGTGCCGATCGTCATGGGGAGTCGATCAACTCTTTTGCGCGCTGGCTTCGGTGGCCACTGCGGAAGAATGCTGACTGCCAACGATGATCTCGCGATCGGCACGCCGTCTGAGACCGGCCGTCAAACGTTGGAACGGTTGTCGGCAGAACGGTCGGGCACGAAGCGACCAGTTCAGCCACACTGGTTCGTGAGGCCGATTGATCTACCGAATCCTGATATTGCGACTCTGCGAATTGTATCCGGGAGGCACACCTGCTGGTTGAGCCCTTCCGGGCTTGAACGGCTGCTGGATTCAGCGTTCCGCATCTCATCACAGTCGGACCGCATGGGTTATCGCCTCATCGATCAACGGCTTGAACATGAACACCGCGAAGAGTTGCTGTCTGAAGGAGTGATTCCCGGAACAATTCAACTGCCTCCGGACGGCAATCCGATCTTACTCATGGCCGACTGTGCTCCCACGGGCGGTTATCCTCGTGTCGGACACGTGATTTCAGCGGATCTCGGAATCGCAGCACAATTGCGGCCTGGGCAGTTAGTCCGGTTCGCCATGGTGACGCTCGATCAGGCTCAATTGGTTTTCAGACAGCAACGGCTGATGTTGGCGAAGGCGTTGAGAATGGCCGAACTGATGATTCACCAATAGACTGACCAATATGCTTTCCATCGATCTGAACTGTGATCTCGGCGAAATTGATGGCTCCGACGGCGAAACGCTCGATGTGCAGCTGATGCCGTATGTTTCGTCGATCAACGTGGCATGCGGTGGCCACGCCGGAAACCCGGATCGTATTCGCAAGGTTGTTGAACGCGCGCTGAGACTGCACATCGCGATCGGCGCGCATCCGGGTTATGCCGATCGTATGAATTTTGGGCGAGTCGCGGTGCCGATGTCGCTGCAGGAAGTTCACCGTCTGGTTTCGCAACAGATTCAGGTCGTTGCGAGGATCGTTGAGGAATTCGGCAGCAGGCTGCACCATGTGAAGCCGCACGGAGCCCTCTACAACCTTGCTGCGACGTCGCCTGAGACGGCACAGGCGATTGCCGAAGCGGTACGAGATGTTGATCCGCAATGCCATCTTGTGGGACTGTCCGGCAGATGCCTCACCGACGCCGGGATCGCGCTCGGTCTGCGGGCTGTGCATGAAGTCTTCGCCGATCGAAATTATCTGCCGGACGGATCGCTTGTGCCTCGAAGTCAGCCACACGCCGTGCTTCACAATGCAGCGCAGATTGCCGCCAGAGCTGCTTCAATTGTCAGAACCGGAGTCGTTCCGACGATCGATGGCACGCGACTCAGGCTCAAGTGCGATTCGCTCTGCATTCACAGCGACACCCCGGACGCAGTTGTGATTGCCGCAGAGATCCGGCGAGTCTTCGGCGAGCACAGGATCGTAGTTCGGGCGAATGACTGAACCGCAGCGGGGAAAGATTGCCCGCTGCGCCAGGCACCTCGATATCTTTCGCATGAACCTGAAGTTCGACTCCACTCCACCGGAAACGGCTTGCGCACGCAGGTCACACCCTCTTGTGTTAGTTCGGTGCAGAAGCGTCGGTGGCTCAGGTTGCGGTTAGCTTCACACTCAGCAAAATCGCGTTTGTGATCGATTTGAATACGCGACCTGATGAAGTTCCACCAACTTGAAAAATCAAATTGATCTCGCTTCGTGGTGTCGAATCGACGTAAAAAGCGGCACGTTTTCCATGGACCTCCAACGGCGAGCGTCTTCGTCCACCTGCTCATTGGAAAGAGACTTCCGGAGGTGGTACAAATCTTTCTTAATTAGTCATGTTCTACCATCAGTGCTGTTGCTGCGAAGGGATACAAATGATTCGGTCAGACAACCAGCCCGTAACGAATCGAGGCCATGGTGGCTGGCCCATGGAATGCAGGCCTCATTCTCGACTGCTCAAGGGAGCGTGACTGATGCCTCCGCCGACCCCCGGAGATCCGGTCTCTCGTCTCGATAACAACCTCAGTGTTGATCTGGGCGTCGTAAAACCCGGTACGGACGAAACCACTGACACCGCTGCCCGTTCGTCTCTCGTCGAAGCGGATGCCTGCAAAGTGCTTGACCAGGACCGAACCGCTGTTTTTGTGGCGAGTTCGTCTCTCGACGAAGGGATGAACGCGACGCTTGCGCCGACATCAGGCTCTGAGCCAAGGATCTCTCAGTCTAAGTCTGGACCGGAAACGGTTTTTGTCCCCGGCTACCGGGTGCTGCATGAAATCGCCCGCGGCGGCATGGGCTGCGTCCTTGCCGCACGTGACCTCACCCTCGATCGGGATGTGGCTCTCAAAATCCTGCTGCCCGGAGCCAGTGCAGACCGCTTTATCCGCGAATCGAAGATCACGGCCCGGCTACCGCATCCGGGCATCCCGCCGGTCCACGCACTCGGCACGCTGGCCAACGGTTCTCCATTCCTGGCGATGAAGCTGATCGTCGGACAAACTCTGGCTGCCGAACTGAAAACCGCCAACAAGCCTCGGCTGCTGCAGGTGTTCACCCAGGTCTGCCAGGCAGTCGGCTTTGCCCATAGTCGAGGCGTCATCCACCGCGATCTGAAGCCCGCAAACGTCATGGTCGGGGCCTTCGGCGAAGTCCAGGTGATGGACTGGGGTCTGGCCAGAGATTTGTCACACGGGAATCGACCGGGAAAGTCCAGTCCGCCCGTCACCGTCGTTTCCGCCGATCAATTCGAAACCCCGACGATCATCCAGAACGGTGAAGCCACGGACGACCGGACTCAGGCGGGGGCTGTTTTGGGCACGCCATCGTACATGGCTCCCGAGCAGGCTCGCGGCGAGGTGGTCGATGCTCGGGCCGACGTGTTCGCTCTGGGAGGAATCCTGTGCGTCATCCTGACGGGGAAGTCGCCGTTTGTTGGCAAGTCTGTTGTGGAAGTGATCGAGCACGCTGCGACTGGCAACCTGGCAGACGCACATGCACGACTGGACGCTTGCGGTGCAGACGCGGAACTGGTTGCGCTGTGCCGCCGCTGCCTGAGCCTAAACCCGTTGGATCGGCCAGAGGAAGGCCAGACGGTGGCCGATGCGCTGACCGCTCATCTGAATGGCGTCCAGGAGCGGCTGCAGGTGACCCAGCGCGAACGGGCAGTGGCCGTAGCGCGGGAAACTGAGTTACGGAAACGCCGACGGGTGCAGTTAGCGCTTGCGGCAGCCGTGTCGGTCGTGGTCATGGGCTGCGCAGCCTTCGTTTGGTGGCAGAATGAACAATTTCGAATCGGTCATGAGCGAGCGGCACGCAACGGCGAAGCCGTGAGAGTGTTGCTGAATCAATCCCAGATTGCTCTGCGGGGCGGCGATGTGGCCAAGGCCGAAGTTGCCCTGAACGAGGCGAGCAAGAGGTACCACGAGGGTGGGGCTGATGCGCAGGTGTATCAACTTCAACGGCTGGAGGCAGACCTGGATTTGTTGCGAGCGCTGTACGCCATTGAGCAGTTTCGCTGGACTCCGATGAAACAGAAGTTTCCGGACACGGCGGGCGTCGTGGGACGCTACCTGGAAGCTCTTCCCCCATTTGGCGCGGGCCAGGACTCGGGCTCGCCTGACGCAGCAGCGAAGTGGGTGTCGGATTCCGTGGTCTCGGAGCGAATCGTCGCCGCCCTCGATTGGCTGCTGATGGAGCTTTGCCTGTTTCAAGTTGGGCAACAAAACGGTGAATCAGTTGCTGGCGAAAATGACCAGCCACAGGATAACAGCCACAAGATTGACAAATTACGTGCGGTGCTCAGAAAGGTTGATTCCGACCCGTATCGGGATGCGGTCCGGGATGCGATTCGCTCCGACAGCCGGGGGACCTTGACGGAATTGGTGGACCAGCCGGAAGCTCTGAAGCAACCGCCACGATTTGCCGCTGTCCTGGGCGAATGTAAAGCCATCGACGTGAATCGCAGGCGACACATCATGGAGATGGCGATTAACCAGCACCCGGAAGACCTGGGCCTGCTGATGACGCGGGGGCACATCGCGTCGGACCTTCAGAATGGCGGTCTGACGGAGCAGTTGCGTTGGTTTCAGGCAGCCGCCGCAGCAGCTCCGGAATTCCCAGCGGCGCACATCAATATAGGAAATGCTCTGGCCCTGAATAATCAATTCGAATCGGCGATTGGCTGCTACAAAAAAGCCATCGAACTCGCCCCTCTGAACCCGGCGACTCACTTGAGCCTGGGCCTTGCGCTTTATGACCATGGTCAGGTCGGTGAGGCCATCGCCAGTTATAAATTAGCCCTCCATTTCGCGCAGTTCAGCAACGAGACTCGCACCGAGGCGCACGTGGCTCTGGCGTCGGCTCTGTATGACATTGGTCAGGTGAACGAGGCGATCGCTGAATTTGAGAAGGCTATTGAATTGGACTCGAAGGACCCCGGTCCATTTTTCCTGCTGGGCAACCTGCTGAAAGAGCAAGGGCAGTTTACAGAGTCGCTGGCGGTTATTCAGCGTGGGGATGCGTTAGGATCGAACCAACCCAATTGGACAATTTCTGCATTCGATCTGATTCGTAAAGCTGAACTCAGAGTGGCCATGGACAGCAAGCTGCCCGCTTTTCTGAATGGTGAGTTCGAACCCGCGGACGCGGAGGAGCGGACCGCTCTGGCGGAGGTTTGCATGACCAGACAGCTCTATCGCGCTGCTACCGGCCTGTACGCCGCCGCATTCACATTGGCCCCCGAATTGGCCGACGACCTCGAGTCCGAGCATCGTTTTAACGCAGTCCGCGCAGTGGCACTTGCCACCGCAGGGCATGGAGAAGACGCTGCCAGTATGGATGACAGCGAGAAAACACGACTACGGCAACAGAGCCTTGACTGGCTGCGAGCCGACTTCGCTATACACCGCAGGCAATTGAAAAGTGACCTGCCCGCCGTCCGGACCTTGTCGCTGACGGCGCTCCATAACTGGCAGGATAACAAGGATCTCGGAAGCATCCGCGAACCGGAATCGCTAGCCCAAATGTCGGCAGACGAGCAAGAGGCGTTCGCCCGGTTCTGGACCGATGTTGAGGCGTTGATGAAGGAGGCGGAAGCCACGCTGGCGTCCAGGGAGAATAAGTGAGGAATGCCGGAATCAGATTCGGTTGGCAGCACGGCGGCAAATTCTCAGCCGTCATTGCGCACTCATGACTAGTCGTCCTGAGGGAAGAATGTGATCCGCTGGGCACTCATGACACGCCCTCCTGGAATCACGAAATCCGCAGCACGCTAGCGGGCTGTTGATTTATGTTTGTAGTACCGCCTTCAGGCGGCATCCTCGCTGAAATCGCCAACGAATTCCGGCTAAAGCCGGGACTACAAGCGA
>JAYSPO010000414.1:0-3233 GCA_043722015.1 Candidatus Kuenenia sp.
CATTTCCCTGCAAAGAATTCAGGATGCAGAAAGCCGACATTTTTCTGCTATCAATTTTTCTGCTTTTCATTTTCCCGTCGTAAATGTCCCTGAGTTTCGTCTTCAACCATGGGTTGCGGGCAAAGCCCGCGCTGGGTTGATTCGTGTTGATTCGTGGTTCAAACAGTCAGTACATAGAATCCAGTAGAGTCAGGAAATTTCAAATCGACGTTGCCACAGCCACTTTGTTCGTCAGTGACTTGACGGCACTGCGGATATTTGTAGCCAGATATTCAATATGTTCGTCCGTGTATTTCTCATTCCATGGCAGCACGAGCACATGTTCCAGTGCATTCCAGGTGCCTGTAAAATGGCAACGGCTGTAGTCAGTCGCTTCGGGACGAGCCAGTGTGAACGGCCAGCGACTGGTGCCGAACGTCACCTGATTTTTGATCACCTGACACTCGAATGCAGGCTTCTGAATATAGCGCGGTGCACACAGAATTCCAGAATCCTTCAAGGCGGCTCCCAGAGCCACCGTGCCGCCTGGAATGACGTTCTCATCGACTCGCAGACAGTATTTCCAGAACGTATGCACGCTGTTCGGTGTGATGACCGGAGTCTCAATGCCGGCGACGCCACCGAGGGCCGTGGTCAATGCTGCGGCCGTGCGGACTCGCGATTCAACCACAGCATCCAGTTTGTGCAGCTGAGCGACCGCGACCGCGCCGAGCAGTTCGCTCATGCGATAGTTCGGAGCCACGAAGTAGTGATCCGCGTCTTTATCGCCGTAGCCCCAGGCCTTGTTGATGAACAGGAAGATGCGACGGGCCAGCGCGTCGTCATTCGTGGTGACGATGCCGCCTTCGCCGGTGGTAATGTGCTTACCCTGTTGCAGGCTGAAGCAACCAATTGCGCCGATCGTGCCAACGTATTGATCCTGCCAGGTTGTGAGGTACGCCTGAGCACAGTCTTCAATGACCGGGATGCCGTGCCGGTTGGCCAGTTCCATAATCGGACCCATCTCGCAGGGATTGCCGAACAGGTGCGTTACAATGATGGCTTTGGTTTTCGGGCTGATGCACCGGGCGATGGTTTCGGCAGTCACGTTGTACGTGTGCGGATCAACGTCGCAAAAGACCGGAATCGCGCCTTGATAGATGATCGGCGTGAGGGCTCCCATATCGGTGATCGGAGTCGTAATGATTTCGTCGCCCGGCTCCGGATTCAATGCAGCCACTGCGCAATGAACGGCGGCTGTGCCGCTGGAGCAGGCGTAGCCGAATTTCGCGCCGATCTTCGCGGCGAAAGATGTTTCGAGTTGTTTGACGAAGTTGCCTTTGGTGCTCGTCAGCGTGCCGGTTGCAAGGCATTGCCGCACGGCCTCCAGTTCTTCAGGTCCAAAAGTTCGTCCGGTGGAGTCCTGATCCGAAGGCAGGCTGATACGGTGAGTCATTGATGAGGTCTTTCTTAAGAACAGAAGGTAGTTGCGGAACAGTGGTTACTTCGTGTTGTGCATCCTGCCGCGTTTTTCTGCGACAACTTTCGTCAGGAGTCGCAGGTGACTGAAAATCGTGCGAATCGTCTTCATCTTCGAAAACCCGAACAACCTTACTTCCAGTGTGGCCGGATGCTCGACAATTCTGCGTCCGTGCAGACTCAACTGAGCAGCCAGTTCTGCCGTCCCCAGAAATCCGTCTTCCAGCAAAGGCAGATCGATGACCTGCTGCTTGCGATAGATGCGGAAACAACTGGTCCAGGTGGAGAGTTTCTGCTTCAGTAAACTGCGGTACATCATCGACAACGTGTGCGACAGCATCAGACGCCAGCGCGGTACGTTGCTCACTTTCCCCTCGCGGTGATAAGGGGATGCAGTCACCATGGCGACGTCTTTCGTCATCAAGGGCAGCATATTCTGCAATTCGAGCGGATCGTATGAGCAGTCGCAGTCCATCGACGCGACGATCTCTGTCGTTGCCGCATTGATTCCGGTCAGAATCGCGGCAGACACGCCCCTGTTTTTTTCGTGCCGCACAATGTGGATATCCCGATCATCCCCGAACAGACTGCGCAGGACTTCATGCGTGTTGTCACAACTGCAGTCGTCCACGAAGAGAATCTTCAGATCCCATTGCTTTGAAAGTGCATGGCGAAGTTGCTGCATCGTGCGATACAGATAAGGCAATGAAGATTCTTCGTTGTAGCAGGGAATGACCAATGTGACAGCCGTGCGATCCGACACTCGTGTGCCGGAAGGTGTCGTGCCCTGATCCACGATTCTCTGTGTTGACGCAGAACGCAATGAGGATTCGCTGCGAATGCGAGGAACCGGTGCCATGGCTGATTGTTGATGCAGGCTGCGCAGCGGGCTGCCGTTCAGCTTTGCGTGTTCGGCGACGGATGTGAATTTCATGGCCCGGAAATACTGAGGCAACAGTGTTCGATACACGCCGAGGTTTCGGTAGTGCCGCAACGTCGCCAGGCGACTGGTGACACTCAGTCGTGGTTGATCTGCATCCAGTTCCCACACCTGAAAGTACATAATAAATGGTGATTGTTCTGTTTCCAGCCATTGTCCCACGGCTGACTGCATCAGATGTTCAGGAAGCTGGCGGAGGTAGTTTCCACCGGCAATCGGCATCCATGCTCCGCTGATCGGCAACGTCGAAGGAGGAATCTCCAGGAGTGATCCGTTTCGGCACTTCTGTTCGTGGATCAGGCGACGCCAGGGTTGGTCACGGAATTCCCGGTGCCGAGGCATCAGGCTTGAATCATAGAGGTAACCAGCCTCCTGCAATTCATTCAGGAAGCCCAGGTCGCGGCGTGTGAGCCAGCCGTCTGACAGTCGGAATCCTGTCACTGAACGTCCGATTGTGTCTTCGAGCAATTCTTTAGATCGCACAAGATCTTCGCGACGGGCGGTCTCAGTCAACTTGAGCAGCGGCTGATGCAGAAATCCACGACTGGCGACTTCATGTCCATTGTCCGCGATGCCACGTACCAATTCCGGATATCGGTCAGCGATCCAGCCCAGCACGAAGAACGTCGCCCTGGTTTTGTGTTCGTCGAGAAGTGCCAGCGTGTCTTCTGTATTCTGCTGCAGGCGTGATTCGAAGCGATACCAGTTGCGAGGACTGATGAATCGATGAAAAACGCCCGCCTGAAAATAGTCTTCCAGGTTGATCGTAAGAATCTGAGCCCGCGAAGTGTCGGCGATCTGCATTGCAGCGATCGGAGATTTCGAGGATGTTGCA
>JAYSPO010000415.1:0-10069 GCA_043722015.1 Candidatus Kuenenia sp.
ATCCTCGCCGCTGGCTCGCGTCAAACGAAAGCGACCGACCTTCCTGAATGGACACACGCAAAATGTGGGTAACGATGAAGCTGGAAGCTTATCCCGCGACTAAAGCGACAGTCCCTTTGGTTCGGTGTGCCTGCGCGTTGCTTGTCACACCCTACCGAGAGTTCTGCACCGCTTCACGCATTTCAGGTCGATGTGTACACTCAGCCGAAAAAGTAAAGCCTTGGGCGATCAAACCGATAACACGCCTGACATCGACAACACTCCCACAGAAAACGCGAACGGAGCCGCGGTGCTGTTTATGGTCAGTGGTGGCTGGTACTCGAACTGGGCACCGCCGGAGCAGTCGCAGTTCATGTTTAAGCCACTTACGGACAAGGGATTCACGGTCTTTGCTGTGCGTCATGGCAGCAGTCCGAAGTTCAATATCTCCGAAGCCGTTTCTGACGTGCGTCACAGTGTACGATTCATCCGGCTGAACGCCGAAAAATTCAAAATCGACCCAAACCGAATTGGAGTCTACGGCATGAGCGCCGGCGGCCATCTGTCACTGATGCTGGGCACCGCGTCGGATGAAGGTGATCCGAAAGCCAAAGATCCGGTGGACAAGGTGAGCGATCGAGTCAACGCCGTGGTCGCGTATGTGGCTCCGACGGATTTACGCATCATGGCAAAGGATGCTCCCGATCGATTGCCGGCCTACGCGCGATTTCCTGCCCTGGACATTGATGCGAAGACCGCAGAACCGGATTCCCCGCTGCTTCACGTCACTTCCGACGACGCTCCGACACTGCTTTTGGCAGGTGACAAGGACGACCTGGTGCCCGTGGAGCACAGCCGAAATATTCAGGCCGCGTTTGAAAAAGCAAACGTGAAAAGTCAGTTGATTGAATTCAAAGGTGCCGGGCATGGATTTCAGGGCGAAGACGCAAAGAAATCGACCGAAGACATGGTGGCATGGTTTGTGACCCACCTTGCTGCCGACGCGGCAAAGTGACGAACTATTTTGGAGTGCGGCGACTCGTCGCCGCTTTGGATTTCCAATGCCACATGATCAGGCATCGAACATGGAGGACCAGGGCACGGTCGTCTGTAGGATGGACATTCATGTCCGTCGCATGGCCGTGAAACCGTTTCGAAGCGAAAGATAGTGTCACATGGCAGCCGTCTGAGAAGGCGACGGAGCTTGGCCTATATCTCGGACATGAATGTCCAAGCTACTGGAATCGCAGCTTTGGACCGAGATTCAGGAACTCAGCCTGTCTCCATTTCCGGAACTGACAGGAACATTCAGTTCTTCTCATCACGTCTTGTTGCCGCATTCAATTGCCGACATGCGGCACTTCTGCGTCGCTGGCGTTTTCGGCGGGTGGGGCTGACGGTGACTCGGCCGGGAGTTCCGGCACCAGTTCGAGCAGCAGCTTATGAGCGTCTCGATAGCGGGGTGCCTGAGCCAGTGACAGCAGGACGTGACGCCGGGCAGATTCGGGATCCGCAGGCTTCAGCAGGGTGGCGATTCGAAAATGCAGACGCGCAGCATCGTCTTTTTGCACCTGCAACAAGCTGTTGAGAGTACTCACGGCGACTTCTGCCTGTCCAAGGGCCTCAGCTGCGGTTGCTGTTCGCGTCAACGCCGTCGGCTGGAACGGATCGATCGCAAAGATAGTCCTGCCCAGTTCCACGACGCGGTCCGGTTGGTGCTGCAGTTCGCAAAGTTCCTGAAGTCGCAGGGCGGCTTCAAGGTCGTCGGCGGAATACTGCAGATGTTCTGTTAACGTCTGCATCTCCGGTTCTGACTGGCTACGGCGCTGATAGACGTCTGCCAACAAACGCCGAGGACCATTGGTGCTGTCGTCCTGCGGCACGAGTGCGACCAGTTTCTTCAGTTCAGTCTCTGCTTCCTCAAGCTGGCCGGTCTTGATCAGGATTGATGCATACTGAAGCATGGCGGGGAAATTCTCCGGATGCAGTTCCAGAAACGCTTTGACGGCATCCAGTTCTGTCGGTGCGGCCTCCGCAAGTTCTTTCGTTGTGAATTCAACCCCGTCCGCATAGGCCATGGCCAGTTCGTTCAGATACGCTGCAAACGATTCTTCCAGCTCATCCAGTCCTTTGGTATGCCGATCCAGCGCATCGTTGATCTGGATGCCCTCGTTGAGATCTTTCAGGATCGCATTCAGTGCAGGCAGACCATGCACGGTGACAAGATGTTCTACCAACATGGAAGATTCATAGTACGCAAAGTTCAGGTCTTCGCCGCTCTTCGCCGTCAGAAACGCACTGCTGAGTTCTGCGACGGGCGTGACCTTGCCAGCCAGGACTCGGTCACGGAATTCAGGATTCATATGCTGGCCCCAGCGAGTATCCGTACGTCGTTCTTCGAACACGGAGATTCCTTCGCTCAGCCAACGTGGCATCCTGTTGCTGGTCTTCTGCAGTGTGATCACATGACAGAACTCATGCCACAGGACAGATTCCCAACTGCCGGGGTTTTCCTTGCGTGTGGCAGGGCTGTTGGCTGTGACCACTTTCCCAAAGCAGACTCCCAGAAATCCCGCGACGTCCGGCACACCGAACGTGCGGACGGCAAAGTCATCGACGCGCGGATAGATTTCGACATAGACGGGAACTTCCGGCGTGAATTCAAATCGCGCAGTGAGTTCTGTCCATGCTTGTTCCAGCATTTCCAAAACACGCGGACCGTAGATGGCCGCTTCCTGTGTTTCCATGCGAATCTGAAAATGCTCACTGGTGATGGTGGTAAATCTATCCAGTGAATCCTTCAACTGCAGCAGATTGAACAGCGTCGTGTTGTAGCCATCGGCCTTATGAGCCTGCTCAGCCTGTAACCAACCTTCGGCTTCCTGTCCCAGTCGAAGCAGATCCTGAGCCAGCTGAATCCGGGCATCGACAAATTCCACATCCGCCTCGAGCGCCTTTCGCTGAAATTCAGCACCTTCGGCGAAGCGATATTTCTGCGACAGTTTACGCCCGATCAGATGATCGACTTCAGGATTTGTAATTGAGAATTTCAAAGCAGCGGCGCGTGATGCCTCTGCGGCAACCGCATCATTCCGCAAATGCCAGATCACAGACTGCAGGCTGTGTGCTTCCGGAAGGTTTGGATTGACCGTCAATAATTGCTGGATCGTCTTTTCCGCACCGGGATAGTCTTCCCCATCGATCTGTTGCTCGGCGACGCGCAGCAGTGCGGGAGCGAAGTTGGAGTTAAGTTCCAGCGACTTCTTCAGCAGATCTGTCGCTTTTTCGCGATCAGACGTGTGATAGGCTTCGGAAAGCAGGAAAGCGATCTCTGCCTGGTCCGGCATCGTTTTTTCTGCCGCAGCAAGCAGTTCGGCGGCGAAGGCAACATCGCCCTTCCTCAGAGCGAGGCGTCCCGCTGCCAGAAAGCCATCAGGACGAGTCGCATAATTTTTCCGCGCGCGTTCGAAAAACCCTTCCTGCACGGCCTTCGCATCGGCCCCCAGTGCCAGCGCCATTTCTCCAAGGGCCACAAGATCGTCTGCATCCGTATAGCGCCACGACACGGAACTCACAAGCTTTTCAGTTTCGACGAGCGCGTTCGCGGCCTGATCGCGTTTCCCGTTGGCCAGTGCACATTTGTATTCGAGCAACCTCAGGCGGACGCTCCAGGAATAACGTTCGATCCCGGCCGCAATGGTTTCCAGTGCTTCCGGATATTTCCCGAGAGCCATCTCGCTTTCCGTTTTCAGGATCGGCCATTCTTCGCCGTAGCTGCGATTGGCGACGGCTTCGGTCGTCGCCTTCAGGCATTCTTCATAACGCCCGGAATAGAGCATCTCCTGACACGAAGCGACAGTTTCGGCGGCCCGGAGTCCCCTGGATCGCATGTCCAGCGCAAACAGGATCAGAATTGCAATGAGTAGGCGCAGGAACGGAAGCAGCATCGACATGACCTTGAAGAATGAGGCATTCAGTGCATTGGTAAATGTATGGGAAATGCGGATGCGAAAACAACTGCATCGCAGTGACACCATGAGCAGTTATTCAAGGTAAAACAGCGATGAGTTCGGGGAATCTCAGTCGGCGGAGCGACTGAGCTACGTAGGCGACGTCGCTCCGCGACTCGCATTCACGCCAGCGCATGCTCCGAAAACGACGGCGTGCAGCTCATAGCACCAGTTTTCACAGCGCGGGCGTTTCCCGCGCCCCGAAGTCAGGACAGGTCTGGCAGAAAAAGGATCGGCAGGAAAATTGCGTGCCACTGGCTTTGCCAGTGCTCCCCCCATTTGCAGCAAACACTGGTAAAGCCAGTGGCACACAACAATACGCAATTGATAGAGCAATAGGAATTGTCAGAAAACATTTTCATTGTCCTGCTACAATCCACGTTTGACGGTAACCACGTTTCCTGACTCAAGTTTATCCCGATACCATGTACCTCATTCAACTTGCCGATCGCGTGGCAAAGGGCCTCAAACGGATTTCCGCTGACCGCATTGCGCGGCATCGCGTTTTTCTGTTGTCGCAGCAGACGGACAGCGGTGGCTTCAAAGGCCGCGAAGGCGACGCTGACCTGTACTATACTGGCTTCGCTGTGCGAGCTCTCGCCGTGAGTGGCGGGATGGATGTGGAGTGCAGTCACAGGGTGGCGGAGTATCTGCGCACGATCGATCCTTTAACGCTGGGTGTGATTGACTTACTGAGCTGGCTTTACAGTGCGCTTGTGGTTCAGACTTCAGACGGAACCGATCTGTTGCGGGAACTCCCGCATGACTTTGTCCCACGCGTGATGGCAGGAATCGAACACAACCGCACGGCGGATGGCGGATATGCCAAGTCGAATGAAGGGGCCCTGGGGAGTACGTATCAATCGTTTATGGTGGCGCTCACATATGAATTGCTGGGGCAGAAGATGCCACGTCGAAATGCGATGGTGCAGTTTCTGTTTAATCGCCAGCGGGATGATGGTGGTTTTGTCGAAATCGCGCCGATGAAACGCAGCGGGACAAATCCCACGGCCGCTGCCGTGGCCCTTTTGCGACAACTCAACGCGATTGAATCAGACATCGCAGACGATGTATTGGGGTTTCTGACGGACGTGGTGAGCACCGAAGGTGGCTTCCAGGCGAATACACGGATCCCGTTTGCGGACGGTCTGTCCACCTTTACTGGATTACTGACGGCCCATGATCTTGGGCGTCGTGATCTGATGCCGCCGGACAAGATTCTCGATTGGGTGACAGATTCTTTGGAGTTGCCAACCGGAGGGTTTCGCGGCGCCAGCTGGGATCAGCAGGCCGACGTCGAATACTCATTCTACGGTCTCGGGATTCTTGGTCTGCTATTTGCATCGCGGTGATACGCTCAGTTTGTTCGAGCTTTGGCTGACGCTCGGCTGACAGTGTGGCAGTATGCTCGTGTCACTTTGGGGGATTACCCCTGGAGGGGGCTATGCGGCATCTGAGTTCGAGCCGCTCAATGCCGTCCGGAACTGCGGAAGTGAACGCAAAAAGCCACAAAAAACAGCATCAATCCCTTATGTCGTTGCATTCGGCGAGCATGCTTGGCAATCTGATTCACAGCAACAGCCGTCATCAGTGACGTTCGCTGGACACGTTGGCCGGACAGGAATGATTGTGTCCAGCATCAAGGAATTGTGCGGCACGCAACATTGCGGCGAACAATTTCTGTCACCATGGATGGTGTAAAGTGTTGAGCAAATGGGTCAACCCCAAAGACTTCTTTCAAAATTGAAAACCAGAGAATTCAAAATCTGACCCGGAAACAGGACAAACATTTGGGTGAAGGCGTTGACGTAAACCGGGTATGAAGCGAATAATCCGTCGCTGGCAACAGTTTGCGGGCTTTTTTGGAAGGTTTGGAGTTCGTTGGTTGATGGACCAGGATGGTTGAATATCAGCAACGTGTTCTGAACCTTATTTTTTTGCTGGCTCGTTCGGTTGATTTTTCAGATTCATGGGTATGCTGGATGTTGTGTCAGCGATGTGCTGACGGAAGTTTGGATCGTGTCAGCGGTGTGCTGGCACGAACGTGTGTCTCGCCACGGAGGCACGGACACTCGACAAGGCAATCGGGGCGTATCTCGCTCCGCCATCAGAATCAGCATTTAGAGAATGCTGTTTCTGATTGGAACTTTGACAAGGGGAAACGCGTGTATCGTCTGGACTTGGGATTGAAGGCGATCATCGAGGCAGGGAAGAAGCGAGGGTTTGTCACGGTACAGCAGGCGCATGCCTGGTTACCGGATGAGGGAGGCGACCCGATCATGGTCGACAACCTCATTATGGCTCTCGACGAGTTCGGGATGAGCTTCATTGAAGACCCGGATATTTCGCTTGAACCGGAACCGGTAGGCGAAGAAGTCAAGCAGGCTCAGGCTGAAAAAGCGGCTCGCGCATTGCTCGGGCCCGAAACGTCAGCATTGTCATCTCGCGACCCGATTCGGATGTATCTCAGTCAGATGGGCAACATCCCGCTGCTGACGCGCGACCGGGAAATCTTTCTGGCAAAGCAGATTGAGATTATGCGCAAGCGGATGCGGCGCCATATGCTTGAGTCTGATTTTGCGCTCAACATCGCCGTTGATACGATTGAAAAAGTCCGACGTGGGGAACTCCCGTTCGAACGGACTCTGCGAACTTCCGAAACCGAAGAAGTCCGCAAGGAGCAGATCGAAGGCCGGATGGAGATCAATCTACGGACACTTCGTCATCTGATGGAAGTGAACAAAGCTGAATTCTTCAAGTGGCGTGACTTACCCGAAGGTACAAAAGAAAAAGCGACGCTGGCCGATTCACTGCGAATTCGTCGTCGTAAGATGTGCAGCCTGTGTGAAGAGCTGAGCGTTCGTACGCATCGATTGCAGCCGGTTTTGAAACGCATGCTGCAGATTGGTGAACGCATCGAACAGTTGCAGGACGAAATCTCCTGCCTGCGCGGAATGAAAACAGCAGATTCCGAACGCATGGCTCTGGAACGTGAACTCGAAGAGTACGTCCAGATGCTGATGGAGACGCCGGATCATTTTCTGCGTCGTTGCCGTGAACTCAAGAAGCGGCTCGATGGCTGGACAGACGCCAAGCAGAAACTTTCGGGTGGAAACCTGCGCCTCGTGGTTTCGATCGCTAAGAAGTATCGTAATCGCGGCCTGAGCTTCCTGGACCTGATCCAGGAAGGCAATGCCGGTCTGATGCGTGGTGTGGAAAAGTACGAATATCGTCGCGGCTATAAGTTTTCAACATATGCCACATGGTGGATTCGTCAGGCGATTACGCGAGCGGTCGCGGATCATGCTCGTACGATTCGTATTCCCGTGCATATGTTCCAGAGCATTTCGATGCTGAAGGCCAAGGCCGAGGAAATTCGCCAGAACACAGGTCGCGAACCGAGCAACGAAGAGCTGGCTGAAGCGGTCGGGATGAGCATCGAAGAGACCGAACGCATCATGAAGACATGGAAGCATCCAATCAGTCTGGATACTCCTGTGGGCGAAAGCGAAGACAGCAGCTTTGGTGAGTTTCTGGAAGACAGCCACGAAAGCAGCCCCGCAGAATCTGCGGCCAAGCAGATGCTGCGTGACAAGATCGATCATGTATTGAAAAGTCTGACCTACCGCGAGCGTGAAATCATCAAACTGCGATACGGTCTGGGTGACGGTTACAGTTACACGCTGGAAGAAACCGGACGTATTTTCAAGGTGACCCGGGAACGTATTCGTCAGATCGAAAGCAAGGCGCTGAAGAAACTTCAGCACCATACGCGAGCCATTCATCTGAAGGGCTTTGTCGATATGGCGGATGACGATATGCCGATGCCAATCATCGAAGATGTCAAGGACGACGAGTCCGTTCTGGAAGACGTCGGCGCCGCATAAACTCACGACAGAAGAGTCTGCTCGCAGTCGAAGCAATGCAAAAGCCCGGATGTGTAAAAACATCCGGGCTTTTTTTCAGGTGTCGTTCACACCGTATTCAGCATTTTACACTCCACGCGGTCAAGAGTGAGCGAATTGGCGAGCGGCATGCGTCAGCTTGCCGGTACAAAATGCGAGATACCGGAGGGCGCACGCCACTCCGCTCGCCAGACTCATTTCTGGCTCGCACGCAGTATATGAGACCTTTGTGGCTCATTGCGCATGTGCACTCACATTCACTGCATGCAAAGTTCAAGCCTTCTTAACTGCTGCCGGAATGCCCGGCTTCTTGGCGTCCTTCTTGACCTTTTTGTTTTTCTTGTCATTTTTCTGACGGTTGTCGCCTTTTCCCATGACTGTCGCTTCTTCTGAAAAAACTGTGCGTGCTTCAAGGCGAAACACGCGAATTTGTTGTCTGGAGGCAGACGTCTGCACTCCATGAAACGTGGAGAATACCAGATTTCATGAAAATTTGGACAGATCAGGCATGTTTCATTGAGACTGCGAACAGGGTTGTTTTTTTTCTGTGAAGGGTTACCGTTTCTCCATCCGGGCTTCAAAAAATGGGTCAGGAACCAATCGCCAAATGGCCCGCAGGGTCCTCCGCACTATTGGTTCCTGCCCCCTTTTTTAATGCCCAATATAGTCTTTGAAAGGTGCATACATGTTTCTTCACATGCGTCGTTTGGCGTTGATGATCGGTGTGGTTTGTTTGAGCAATTCTCTGGAGGCAGCCGACTGGCCTCAGTGGCGCGGGCCGGACCGGAACGCTCATTCAGACGAACTTCTGGCCTCCACGGATTGGGAAAAAAATCCGCCGAAACATCTTTGGACAGCGTCCGGTTTTGGGGAAGGCTATGCCAGCGTCGCGATTGTCAAAGGCACACTTTACACGCTGGGAAATACTGACGGTGGCCAGGCTGTGATCGCCGCGAAGGCCGAGGACGGCAGCATTCTCTGGAAGAAAGTCATCACGGACGCCAATCCTAAGCATGATCTTAAAGGATCACGCTGTACGCCGTCCGTGGATGGAGATCATCTGTACGTAGTGACCTCAAACGGTTCGATCGCGTGTCTGAAAGCCGATAATGGTGACGTCCTTTGGCAGCGACAGTTCAGCGACTGGGACGGGAAAATGATGTCCGGCTGGGGGTATTCAGAATCACCGCTGGTCGATGGTGATCGAGTACTCTGCACGCCCGGCGGTCCGGATGCCCTGGTCGTTTGTCTTGACAAAATGACGGGCAAAGAGATCTGGGCGTGCAAGCCTGCGTTCGAAGGCAAGGCGGGCAAGGATGGTGCCGGCTATTCTTCGATCGTGATTTCAAACGCACTCGGTATCAAGCAATACGTGCAACTGACCGGCAGAGGACTGATCGGCATGCGTGCCGACGATGGAAAACAACTGTGGACGTACAATCGCGTGGCCAACGGCGTTGCCAATATTCCGACACCGATTATCAATGGCAATCTGATTTTTGCATCGACCAGCTATAAGACCGGAACATGTCTGGTGGATCTGAAGAAAGACGGTGAGAACATCGTGGCGGAAGAAAAATACTTTCTTGAATTCCAGGTCTTCAACAACCATCACGGTGGCATGATTCTGCTCGACGGACACATTTACGCCGGCCATAAGCAGAACGATGGATTTCCCACCTGCGTCAACATGGCGACCGGCAAGGTTGTGTGGGGCGGCGACGAATTGCGAGGCCCCGGTAAAGGATCAGCGGCAGTATTGTTCATCGACGGTCACCTGATCTTCCGTTATCAGGACGGCACCGTGGCATTGATCGAGGCAACTCCAACTGCGTATCACCTGAAAGGCAGTTTTACGCCAGACTTTCAGGAAGGAAACAGCTGGGCACATCCTGTGGTCGTGAAGGGGAAATTGTACCTTCGCGAGCAGGACAAGCTCATGTGCTATCAGGTGGGCAAATAGTTCGGCAGTGTACATTTTCCATCGACCGCAACCTGGCCACGCCGTGAATCGCCGAAAGTCGTAGCACCTTTCGCTACGACGATCGACGTCCCTCTTTCTGCAGACGTTCGTTAATCCAATGCGTGAGTGCCTCGTTGAACTTGCCGTAAGGCTCGCCACGGTAATCCATACGGTAGTAGCGACCGTCCTGATAACACTGATCGACCAGCGAT
>JAYSPO010000416.1:0-1683 GCA_043722015.1 Candidatus Kuenenia sp.
TGCTCGTGGACCTGGCCCTCCGGGCCAGGCTATTGGAACGGGTGGCCCTTTGGGCCGGAAACGCAGGTGAGTGGTCGTCTGAATTCTTCTCAACAAAACAACACTGTCAGCGTTTGCTGAGCAGACGGGGGAATCGCAACGACCGTTGCGTTCTTCTTTTCCCTCTGTGTTCTCCGTGCTCTCCGTGCTCTCCGTGGTGCATATTGCGATTCTTGGGTTTGTCGCTTCTGCCGATCGAACGCTGATGAACCGCAATTCGCATGCGGCAAGGACGCTGGGCCGGTGCATTGGAGCGAATGCAGCGACTTGTGCGTCTGCATCTTCCTCGCCCCCGAGCCACTCATCCGTATTCCAACCAACGCTTTCGCGCGGCAAGTGTCTCCTGGACGACCGTGAACTACCGGTGCCACGCCCGACCGCTCAACGTACCATTGATACATTATGGAAGTGGCACAGTCTTCAGATTCTGAGGACTGTTGTCCGGATGAACCAGGATCAGAGCCGAATGATCATTCAGTTTGTCCATCTGGATGACTCCTGCCATCGAATCGACCGACGTATAGTCCTGGCCAGCCTTGCCGCCGCCGCGAACCGGTTCGGTCAACCCCTTGTTTTCCTTCAGGCCCGCTGTCGAAATCTTCATCACGCCGCGAGCACTGTTGCTGAGCAGCAGATACGACGCGCCGTCCTTTTCATAGGCGATCATATCGAGCGGTCGATTCATGTTGCCCAGCTCCGCAACCGTCGTGGCTTTCACTTTTTCGCCGGCAGCTTCGAGATCCTTGACGGGAATTCTGACCAGCGGAGTACAGACATACGCACCCAGAATATTGGGTTCGCCATCGATCATGATGGGCACAAACGTTCGCATCGCAGATGTGTCCTCGGACTTTGCATGAGCCGCATGGTAGATCTCAATGCCCATACCTTTGTCGGATTCGGTGAATGGAAAATTCAGTTCACGCACGGTCGATGGTGAATGTGCGTTGCTTAATCCAGACACCAGCACTTTGTTTTCAAAGTAGGCGATGTCGGTGATTGAGTCCATGCGGTTATTTCTGACACGGCGGCCTTCTCCGACGATCTTGTCTTCCGGAGCATCAGTCAACGCGACTTTGGAATAGCTGACGTCTTTCAGAGATACCGGCGTAATCTTGCCCGCCCCATCGATTTTCACCAGGGTTGCTTTGTCATCGGCAGAGACTGCGACAAACGCGGATCCGGTGTGAGGATTCACAGCCAGGTCATTGATTTCCACCTTCGCCGCGTGCAACACGTCTCCGATGGCCTTCGGAAGGTTTTCGATATTGATGGATGCTTTCGAAGCATCGCCCTCGATGTCGCCGGTTGCAATCGCAAACAGGGTGGCGGCTTTGGCGTCACCCACAAACAGAATGTCTTCCGGGCCAAATGCCAGAGTTGTCGCGGATTTTATTTCCGGTGTGCCTTTTTCCAGCCCCCGGATGTCTGCCGCCTGTGAAGGCAACATTGATGCAAACACGCACAGTGCTGCAAGAGAAAACAGTTTCGTACACATCGTAAACTCCCTGTTTGAACTGACTAAGCAGGCTTGTGGCAAAACCGACTGCTGCTGATTATCGCCGATCATATGAGGAATGCAAACCCGACTGCCACGGCGACACGGCGATGTCGTTCTGATCGTTTTCATCGTTAAAGTCGCCC
>JAYSPO010000417.1:0-1472 GCA_043722015.1 Candidatus Kuenenia sp.
TCGGCCTTGGCGAACGTCAGCTTCATTTCCTTGGTCAAGGCGCGGGTGAAGTGGTTCCCGCCGACCGGCATGTTGCGGATCCACATCTTCTTGCCGTTGGTGACCATCAGCGTCGTGTTGTCACAACCCATGTCCACGACGACCGAGTAGTCTGCGGCATCTTCGCGCGGCTGTCCGACTCGAATGCCCAAACGGTCGTAGCACAGGAAGTTGTACAGGGCGAGCGGCGCGATCTGAACCAGTTCGATTTCGACCTTCTTGCTCAGGAACGGCTGCATGTGATGCTGCACCTGCTCACGCTTCATCGCGAACAGGCCGACTTCGGCGTCGAGCAGAAAGCCACTTTCTTCGATCCCGCCACCCAGCGGTTGATAGTCCCAGATGACCTCTTCCAGCGCGAAAGGAATCTGCTGGCGCGCCTCGTACTTGACGATCTCTTTGACTCGACTCGCTTCAATGGGAGGCAACTGAATGAACTTCGCCAACGCCGTTTGACCGGGCAGGCTGATCGAGACCAAGTCTCCCGCGACTTGGTTGCGAGACAGAAACGTCTCCAGCGCCTGCTTGATGAGTTCATCGGGCACGGCGTCCGGTTGACTGAGCAACTTGGGATGCGGGACGTAGTCGAAGGCCACCGCGACCACTTGCTGAGCCGCTTCCGCGTAACGCAGCTTGATGGCCTTCAGTCCGGCCTGACCAATTTCAATGCCCCATGCCGCTTGAGCGTCTGCCATGATCGTGAATCCCCGAGAATTCGGACGAATCGAACAGTCCTCCGCCAACGGCAGAAAGACTGTTCAAGGGTCGAGACCAAATGAATTGAAATGCCAACTTCTCATCAAACCGCGTGAAGCCAGCATCTGAGCGATGCAGAAATGGACCTGCTGAACACCAACGGAAACTTCAGAGATCACACTGCTAACCGGAACGGTCTGCGGAACGCGGTCATCTCCTAACGCCAAGCTATACTTGCGGTTCAACACAAAGTCAACCAGTCGGTTTGTTGTCGGCTTCACTGTTTGCAGACGGCTTCACCGTCATCATCTTCAACCCATCCCAACGGAATTGTCCGCCGTCATCGAACACTCCTGCAATCTTCGGCACAGGCCCGTCGCGTTTGAAATGATTGAAGTGACGGTGTTGGCTCCTGCCGAATCGAGTGGTAGCTGGTTTGGACGACAGGCCATTCCAGACAGTTCCCGGAATTTTCTCTGCCATCGAACAACGCTGCGTGTGGGATGAGTTCTTCCGCCGTTATCATCCGTCCCGCCGTTGCCATCGACACCAACTTAGCAGCCTGTTGAAAAACCTCCCCACCGGGCTTGCCCCGGTGGAGTCAGGTCTTTGCACTACTCAATTCCAGTTGGATTCCGAAGTCGTGCAAAGCTGCGGGGTGGCCCAGCTTGCTTCAAGCTGGGTGCGCAGCACAAGAAATCTCAAGCCGGGCGTTGGTGAATGAACAGCATTGATTT
>JAYSPO010000418.1:0-17958 GCA_043722015.1 Candidatus Kuenenia sp.
GGCCGTACTGGCGTTCCTCGACAACGACTTCATCACCGGCGTCTGCCTGCCGGTGGATGGCGGTCGCACCATCCACGCTCCGGAGTGAGGCAGCACTCAAGCAAGGATCGGCTTCACCACGCTGCCGTGGACGTCGGTGAGGCGGTAATCGCGGCCCTGGAAGCGGAAGGTGAGTTGTTCGTGGTTGATGCCCAGAGCGTGCAGGATCGTCGCATTCAGATCGTGAATATGGACGGGCTTATCGACGACGTTGTAACTGAAGTCATCCGTTTCTCCATAGACCTGTCCGCCCTTGATGCCGCCGCCCGCCATCCACATCGTGTAGTTGCGAGGATGATGGTCGCGCCCGTAATTATCTTTCGTCAGCGTCCCCTGGCTGTAAACCGTGCGACCAAATTCTCCGCCCCAGATCACCAGCGTATCATCCAGCATTCCACGCTGCTTCAGATCTTTGACCAGTGCAGCACTCGGCCTGTCGCAGGCGGGTGCCATTCCCCGAATTGCCCCCGGCAAACCGCCGTGATGGTCCCAGCCTCGCAGGAAAACCTGAGTGAACGGCACACCGCGTTCCGCCATCCGCCGCGCTAACAGGCAGTTGTAGGCAAAAGTGCCTGGTTCTTTGACATCAGGACCATACATGTCCAGCACGCTTTGCGGTTCGTCCGAAATGTCGGTCAGTTCGGGAACGGAAGTCTGCATCCGAAATGCCATCTCGTACTGCGAGATGCGTGATGAGATTTCCGGGTCGCCCACTTTGTTCAAGCGATCCTGATTCAGCTCAGCCAGCCCATCCAGCATTCTGCGTCGCGTCCCTGCATCAACACCATCGGGATTCGAAAGATACAACACTGGGTCACCAACAGATCGCAGGGCCACTCCAGCGTGCCGAGTTGACATAAATCCGCTGCCCCACAACCGTGAGAACAACGCCTGCGTCTGAGCTCCGCCGGGAATCCGCGAATGCAGCACCACGAACGCCGGAAGATCTTTGTTTGGACTGCCGAGACCATACGAAACCCACGCACCCATGCTGGGTCGACCGGGAAGCTGACTGCCGGTCTGAATGTACGTGATCGCCGGGTCGTGATTGATGGCTTCGGTATTCATCGTCTTTATGATGCAGATATCATCGACAATCGAGGCGATATTCGGCAACAACTCACTGATCCATGCGCCGTGTGCTCCATGCCGCGCGAAGTTGAAGACCGACGGCGCGCAAGGCAGTCGAGTCTGCCCGGAGGTCATGGTGGTGATACGCTGGCCAGCGCGGATACTCTCGGGCAGATCTTTATCAAAGTAGTCCGCGAGTTTCGGCTTGTAGTCGTACAGGTCCAGCTGTGAGGGAGCATCCGCCATGAAGAGCCAGATGACGCGTTTCGCTGTGGCCGCATGATGCAGCGGCGCGCCGATTTCGGTTGGCGTTGCATCGCCGGCGTTCAGCAGGTCTGGATTCAACACCGATGCCAGTGCCGCCGTGCCGATACCGGCTGCCGTCTGCCCAAAGAAATAGCGACGTGTTTGAAGGAGTGCGTGTGCCGCGAGCGGATTCATGCGGTGTTTCCGAGTTGTGCCTTGATTTCATTCCTGCCGAACCAATGAATTTCAGTCGTCACGTTACCTTGAAGCAGGAACTAAGGAAAGGGTTCGATGTGAATTCCCTGAACAGACGCAGAGGATGCCTCATCAAACGCGGGGTCCGAATTCCGCAAGAAACACTGCGAGTCGATTCGCTCTCGAAAACATAGTTGCCCGCAAATGGCGCGAAGAGGCGCGAAAAGTGAAGTTCCTTTACGATCTTGACCGCAATTCAGATTCGCGCCCATCCTCGCGATTCGACGGCAAAACACCGCCTTCATTTCTCCTCCGAGGGAACACGCAGAACACGTCGCCGAGCAACTCGGCAAATACTCCGGCCAAATCACCCCCGAAAACCTCACCGGCCTTCCCAAATACGCCGCCTTCGTCCGCCTCTTGATTGATGGTATGCCAAGTAAACCGTTTTTCACGCAGACGCTGTCGCCACTCGTAAACTCCATTGATCCGGAGCGCGCGGAAATCATCAGGCGTGTTTCGCAACGCAGCTTCGTAAGCTCTCCTCAACGCGCAGATTCCACTGCCTGAATCCGTCGGAGATTCACGAGTCATTCGGCGACAGGCTTTGGATCCATGAGGAATGAGCCCAAAGCCATGCCTTCGCAAAAAGGGGCTCTCCGTCGCTACTGTCGCGTGACAGGCTCATTGTCGACCGATAAGATCCGCACTGACCTGCCCGCTTGCACTTATCAATTCTGCATGCGTCCTCGGAACGCGAGACGCGGAGAGGGCAACGCACGATCTGCTAAGCGTACGCAACTGCAGAGCACAGATTGAAATTCCCCAGCCCACGGAGATATTTCATGGTCGCGAACATTCTGGCCCTCATCGCTACAATTGTCGCTGTTGTCGCAATCGAAGTCATAACGGGCATTAAAGACTGGGACTGTGTTTCAAGTATTTGTCGGAATGTTGATTTTTGGCATTGCCAACGCAATCAGTGCCAGCCGTCGGCACGCGCCAAAGAAGATGGGAATCACCGCACCGGTCCTAGAAGTACCTCCCGAGGCAGACAAGTTAGTTTTGAGCAATGACGACGGAGACATCAAGCAGGTTGACGCCGAATGCGCTCAAACACAATTTACGCCCGCGTCGTGCCAAGTATCAGGACAGACTCCTAGATTGTCCCTTGACGGTTCGAGTCTAGATGTCGGTCGCATCGTCAATGGTCGACTAATGCTCACTCGCGATGAACTACAAGACGTCAGGACAAATTGCCACCAATACAACAACGTTCTGGTCTTGAGCAAACCTGAACCAGCAATGAGTCCCGGCAGCGGTCCCATTAAGTGGTACTTGGTCCTTAGCAAAGATTCTGCAGTGTTTTTCAACCAAACTGTGGATCAGATTTGGTCCGTCGAACCAAGCGGCGTATCTCTGGATGCAGACACTCGAGGATGGCAAGTCAGAATTGAATCTATCGACGGACGTACCGAGAAAATCCGACTCGACCCGGCTGAGACGACGAGCCATTGAATCATCGCTTGGAAGAGTGCGTCGTTCGAAGAGTTTAGGCGCAACAGTCCAACCGAGTGGCCAAGTGGATCGGGATTGCTGGGCCACGAGTTAGAAACTGGGCATTCGCCAGCAAGTTTTTTACGTTGGATGTTGCCGCACACTACGGTCCAGCAAGGATTGAACATGCTCCAGTCAGATTCGACTTTAGTGGTGCAATTCGTGCGGGCCATCAACTTGAAACGAATCAAGCCCCGACTCGAACAATTCGGTCTGCATGGTGATTCTCCGTTCCTTATCCTTATCCATGGCGAGTCTCATCGCCGTAAACGGAACAATATTGTCGGCTTTGCATTCATTCCGATCATTCTGGGTTTCCTTGGCGCTTATATGCCCTATGTTACGGGGAATATAACCGGTGGTCGCTCTGTGGCAATCTTTCTACTGGTAGCAGTTCTTTCTTTTGGGATCATGGGGTGGGCCCAGATGCGCTACCGGAAACAGATGAAACAGCTTGCGGCCCGCGCCGGACAAGCCAAGCCGGTCGGGCAAGCCAAGCCCGCCGGGAATTTGCCAATGCCAACGGCATTCCTTTGCCCTGGCTGCAACAAGAAGTACCGAGTTAAGTGTGAAATGGCGGGCAAGCGCGTCAAATGCCGCGCATGCGGACAGGTCGTCACCATTCCTGGAGCGTCGCCCTCTTGAACAAACCGGCCTCCTTGGCACCAATGCAGTTGATAGGGCTATGCACGCCAGAATCCCGGATGTTAGCACAGTTCTATTTGATCGGGCTAATCGGTGCCGGTGCAGTTTCGCTCGTGATTGCCGTCGAACTTGTCTTGCAGCAAAATTGATTGGGCACGGCTTCCGCTTTCAGCGAAATTGAAACCCAAACGCAACATCGCTGGCAAAGAGTGCACCAGCGACTGATGCGGCCGAGACTGAGGAAATGCTCCTTGTCAATCATCAAGATGATCCCAGCTCTTCTTGAGCTTGGATCGGGAGTCCTTTCCGGAAGGCTTCATGATTTCTGATTTTCCTCCATGAGTCTGCGGTACGCTTCCTGAGCAGCAAAGCTAAACATCAGCAGGTCGCTGGCTCGGAAGCTCCGGGTGGATTTCTACTCGTTGCCGTCGCGGTGCCTGCGCTGCGCATCAGCCGGAATGCGTTAGCGTGCGGTTCTGCGGAGGAAAGTGGGCTACACGTTCCGCCAGTCGTCCAGCGTCAGGCCCGGAATCCAAGAGAAGTGATCGATGTTACCGGTAACCAGCGTCAGCTCATGTTCCATGGCTGTTGCCGCAATCACCAGATCCGCATCCTCACACGGTCGACCGGAGTTCCGGGCCTCGGACCAGAGGTCGGACGCTCGGTTCCAGATCGCATCGGTCACTGGAAGGACTTGAGACTCATCACAAAAAACATGAAATCGTGCCAGTTGCGCGCTCGCCCCGCGTCGCTTGTAACCTCGAAGTACTTCGTAGCGCGTGAACGCCGAAAACGTCAGCATTCCAACTTGCCGTGTGTACGCCAGAGCCCGTCGGACAACAACCATATTGCGGAGTTTGACGATCTCGGACAGCGTGTCGGTGTCGAGCAGAACTGGATCCATATCGCTACTCGAATTGACGGGTCAGGTTTGCCCGCTGGCGAATCTCGGCATCCAGCGTGTCGATCTCGTCGTCAGAAAGTCCGTCGTAGATCTTCCATGACTCGGGGACATCGGAAACGGAATCACCGATGGTGGAACTCGCAGGGGCAAGATCGATGTTCACAATATTCACAATGATCTGCTGAGTCTCACGCAACTGATGTCCCACGACGCGCTCCATTACGGATCGCTCGCTCTGATCAAGATCGCGGACATTTCGAGTGACAGTTTCCATGCGAATACTTTACAAAACGTCTTTCAGAACGGCAAATGGAATGCCCCTAATCCGATTTGACCGGTGAATATCGCAGTCCCAGCTGGACGATTCGATTCAGCAGATCTTCGTACGGGATTCCTCGGGCGTCGCCGGATTCGGCGAAATCTTCACCGTACGACAGGTTGGGATTCGGATTCGCTTCAAGTACAAAAATCCGACCGTCCTCTGTAAGTCTCAGATCGATGCGGGCATAGCCCGTCAGAAACAATGCCCGATAAACCCGCTTGCATGTTTGCAGGATTTTTTGTTCGATCTCGGGCGTCAGGTTTTCGGCGGGGTATGTCATCACCCCGTACTTCTTCTGAAATTTAGGGTCCCACTTGGCTTCCCGAGTTGCAATGAGTGGAATCTTTTCTTTGTTCTTATCGAATCGCAGCTCCCAGATTTTGAAGCTTGTCAGTCGCGTGTTCCCAATGATACCGACGTAAAGTTCCCGACCTTCGATGTATTCTTCGCACAGCGCATCGGACTCAGTCACTTTGTGGATGTCTGAGACCCGCTCCTTCAGTTCGTCATCGTTGTGCACGATGTTATTCTGAGACAAGCCCAGTGAAGCTTCTTCCGTCGCCGACTTGATGAACAAGGGGTATGTCAGACGAGATGGCTTGCGGCAAGTCCGTCCGACAGGAATCACAAAAAATTTCGGCGTCGGGAGACGGTGGTAGGTGAGAATCTGTTTTGTCAGGGCCTTGTCATGCGCCAGCATCAGGCCGCGAGGATTGCAGCCGGTGAATTTTTGCTGTTTCAGAATGAGATAGCTGACGACGTAACTGTCGAACGTCGGAACGCTGCGAAATTCCTCCAGCAGGTTGAATGTGATGTGTGGATTGAAGTCCGACAGTTTTTGACGAATCACACCCAGGTCGTCCCGCACTCCGATAATCTGGGCATCGTGTCCGATGTTCTGCAGCGTGGTGAGCACATCAAATTCGCATTTCCATTCCAGGATTTCTTCGTCGGTAAAGCCTTCCATGCTGTCCGGCGGCAGCAAGTCTTCATGGGCCAGGACAAGAATTCGCAGGGGCTTCATAGTGCCACCTGATGGTGGCCGTTGTGCAGATAGTTCATCACCTGCACTGTGAGCATCACGAGTGCGTCCCGACGAACCTGAGCAGGAGGTCGATCGAGCCGCAGATCCAGTTCCTCACAGCGGCGGATGATTTCGGACAGAATTTCATCAATCGTATACTGATACTGACCGGTCCATTCGGCAAGATATCGTCTGAATTCTACACGATGTTGTCTCAGAAACGAAGCCGCCGGGACACGACGGGAGTTCTCCGGGGAATCCGAGAACAATTTTCGCAGTTCCGAATCGTTGAAGTTCGTGGCTTCAATTCCATAGTGTAATCGCCGATCAGCGTAATGTTGACGAAGAGTCTTGCGAAGTGATTTGAGTGGATACATATGCTGCTTTGAACTGACCTGCGGGCGGGCCATACCGATCTCCTGCATGAGCTCATCCACGAACTGCAGCTTTCTCATGGCAGGCCAGCCTTCATACTGCGTCTTCCAGCGCGAACGCGGCTTCATCCAGACGGCAAATGTCTCCGCGAAGTCTTCACACGGATGGCTCTGTGCATACCACATGTCCAGATGATGAACGAAGTTTCTGCTGTATGGCTTTGGCTGATAATACTCGGGATACGGTTGCGAGCGTTTTCCAAAGACATCCTGCCACTTGCGGCGCCGGTAAAGCCGATAAGCCGTTTCGATCGTGTGGCCCGTTTCGTGCCGCAGAATTCTCATGCACGCACCTTCCGATGCACCTTCCACTTCCAGCATCATGTGGTTTTCAAGTCGAGCCAACCGCGGATGCGCCAGATAGAAAGGGATGGCTATGCCCGGCACACCATCCGGTGAAAACCACTCATCCGATAGCCAGAAATGCGGCCTGAACCGCAGATCGCGAGCTTCCAGCTCAGCGTAAAGGCGTTCGATCCGCGATTCCAGGACAGTGCCCTCAATGCGGACATTCAGTTGATTCATGCGAACATCCAGCAACTCCTCATCAGAAAGATGGCACCACTCCGTGTGCTCAGGGTGACAGGATTCCGACTGTGGACTTGTTCGCGAATTTGACATGTGCAGTTGGATCAATCGGCTGTGTTCTGGACTTCATGTGGGTGAAAGAGACGACCTATTGACCCCGCCACTGAGTGGCAGAAATTCCCGTTACGGAACATCCAGCCACAACCCCGCACTGATGAAACTGAGGTGGCAGCCGACAGAATGCCACTGACAGGTGACTTGCCGCCGATCCCCTGCAGTTTGACTGTTTTGACAAATTCGCGTCAAGGCACTCTTTCACCTGCAGCCTGGATTGTCGTCGAATTGATGAGAAACAGGAAACCGGGCAAAGCCGACACATCCATCAGAATCCGCATGATCGGCCGTCGTGGCACGTCCCCACAGGGAATATTTGGTGCGAAACCCGTAGTCGGCTGGTTTGGAGCATGTTGCTGCACTCTGGTGAACTACGGTTCTTCGTTTACGAAATCACGATATTTCACGCGGAGTCTAATCATCATGGCCAAGCAATGGCGTCTGAAGAAACTGATCAACTGGAACATTCAAGGCCCCATCGTCATTCGTCTGATTGTGCATTTTTTGGCGTACAATGCGGCGACATTGTTTCTGTTGCTCGTCGTGTATAGCGTGCAGGGTTCGCTCGCCGCAGTCGCTGAACAACCTGTCAGCGCAGCACCCATGACTTTCTGGCAACAGGCTACCCCAATTCTGATCTGCATGTTGGTCATGATGCCGTTCATGATCTGGGACCTGATAAAGCTGACCAATCACATCGCCGGACCGCTCTTCCGTTTTGGAACTATCCTTAATGATTTCGGCAAGACCGGCAAACTCAGAACCGCCGCGCTGCGCGATGGCGACCTGCTAACCGATTTCCAACAGCGGTTCAATGATTTCGCGACAGCACTCCACGCTCAATATCCGGAAACGCAGCCAGCCAGCGTCGCTCCGGTTGCTGAGCCAGTGAGGGCAACCGTGGCCTTTCGTAAGTCTGTTTGAAGCCCGAAAGACAAACTCCGGCAGGTATCGCCAGTAGAGCCCCGTGACCTCGGACTTCAGACAACACTCCCGGCAACAAATCGATGACAAGTCCTGCCTGAATTTGTGCCCACGGGAGGTCAATCGGATCACTGGCAGAATCCGCCGATCAATGCACCGAAGGCGCCTTGCGTGATGGGTGGCAGTCGGCAAGAATTCTCAACCCTTCTCTCTGCATGATCCATGGATGGAGCACGTGCCCTGCGACTCAGCAAAATCAGTTTCGACATCGACTCCAGATTGCCGCTGCTCTGGATACCGGTCATTGGTGTGATCACGATGGCGCCGAACGCAGTCGCTCAACTGATCAGCATTGAGCAATCAGTCAGTCCCGGGGAGTCGTATGCATCATCCACCGGCAACGACGAAGTTGATCAATGCCTGCCTGATCTGCACGTCCAGTCCGCAGGATTCACCACGACCGAACCTCAGAAGTTGTTTGCCGACAACGTCGTGTATGTGGATCCATCGCAGGAACCTCTCGATGCGGAGCCCCACAATGTGCTTCCGCCCGAACTTTCCATTCCGCCGATGAGCGAAGAACCCTTCGAATCACCGATCACGAACCAGCCGTTCGAGCCGCGGACTTCAGGTTCTTCCGGATGCACTGACGAGTCGATCCACAACTTCATCGTCCCGGACGACGACGGCAAGCGTCTCAGATTTTCTCGCCTGATGCAGGAACCCTATTCCGTCTATCGCACTGAGCAGTCTGCTCTGGCGTGGTTGCCAGGGGATGGCGAGCACTTTGGCTGGCTGGATTGGTTCACTGATCCATATCTTCGCAGAGGCAATAAACATGGAATGACAGGAGCCATCAACGTGCATTGGCTCGACGGGCCAATTTCATCGCCCCTGCCTTCGAGAGTCTACGATTTTATGCTCGGATACCAGGTTCGAAACAGGGTTTCAGACAGGTTTAGTTATGATCTGTTCACGAGTGTGGGAGCTTACGCTGACTTTGAAACCAGCGCCCGTGAAGGTGTGCGTTTTCCCAGCCATGCCGTCGGCATGTTTCACGTCAATCATTCAACAGACTTTGTCTTCGGTGTGGACTACCTTGGCTGGGATGACATCGCGGTGCTGCCGGTCATCGGCGTCTCACTGCGCGACGTGTTTGTGCCCCGGCTGCGAATGGATCTTGTCTTTCCTCGGCCGCGCATCGACTACATGCTGAATGACAGATACCGACTCTACCTTGCGGGCCAGATGAATGGCGGAACCTGGCAGGTTGAATTCCCGGACAGAACAGGTCACATCATGACGTATCGGGACTATCGTCTGTTGTTCGGCTTCGAATCGACCGACAAGGACGGCAGTTTATCAGCCTGGGAATTCGGCTACGTCTTTGATCGCAGCCTTGAATTCCGGGACCAGCCCGGTGACACACGATTCGACGATGCGTTCGTGATTCAGTGGGTCAGCAGGCGATAGGTACTGATAATTGATAGTATACTCCGCGCGGCCAGGACTGAGGGACGTGTTGTTGAGTGAGCCGCAAGGCGCTAGCGGCGGGTTGTGCATTCGATCAGTACCGGCGGCTAGCGGGCTGTTGATTTAATCGTTTAACGGCAAGCCGCAGGCGTCGTTGCCCAATTTCGCCTACGCCTGCGGCTCGCCGTTAAACGAAAATGCTCAATACGCAACTAAATCAACAGCCCGCTAGCGCCTTGCCGCTCACAAAACCTCAATTCTGACCGCGTGAGGTATAATCAACCGCTACGAACGGTGTATCCTTCGTCTATAGGCAGCAATTCTCCCCCCGGAGGCACGAAAGCTTTTTTGCGAATTAAAGCCTCGCCGATGTTGGATTTGCGATTCGCAACTGCGGATGGATCCTGCGTTCGAGGTGATTCCATGTTTGATTGCCATCACTGCCATTGCTACGGCTCAGCCGTACCACGCAAACGATCAAGACTTGCCTGGCTCTTCCGATTGCTTCGACTTCGTTCTGTTCGTTGTCGAGAATGTGGAAAGCGTTTTCCTGTTCCATTGTCACAAGCTCCGCGCATCGCAACCGCCTCGGACCCACACGGATGCTGAACTCCGCTGTCCGCAACTTCAGCTCGAGAATTCCGTTGCCACGGAAGAAATCGCCCGTCGGGAGTTGGCAGGAAAATGTGCGAGTCTCGATCGATCCGGTGAGTCAGGTTACGCGAGTTTCAGACCGACGGGCAGGGATTCGCCGAGGATGAGGTTGGCTTCTTCGCTTTCGAGCGAACCGCCCTCCGTGATGAGGGCAACGAGGTGGCTTCTGGCACCGACGGAGGACAGCCGATCGGCGACGCGTTTGCGAAGAGATTCTTCAATATCCCGGAAGCGGTCGTGAGTGCGGCGGGTGAGCTGCATGAGCGCGAGCTGAATCGTGGGATCGTGCAAATCGCCGGTGCGGAGCAAAACATCGATCCAGGTGGAGACTTGACTGGGCGGAACAACCAGATTCAGCGGCCCATAGACCGGGACTCGACCGCCGATACGGCCGAGAGTCCAGATCAAGGCGTGGCCAACTGACTCGAACGCAGGTCGATTGAAGAGGTCAGTGATCATGTCGCCCAGTTCGATCCGGACCGGCGGCGTAAGTAATTCCATTGATCCGAGCATCCGCCAGATTTCTGCGGCTTCGTGATTGCCGGATGCATAAGGAGCCGCTTTGCCTCGACCGGTTTGTACCTGCCGAAAACGCTGGCGAATTGCCGGCAGGACCGTGGATGCAATCTGGGTCTGGCGGCCGGCCGTAAGGCCGCCTGAGATGCGTCGGCACAACGTTCGTAATTCTGCCAGACACGCCGGCGTCGAATGGATAAGTCTGCCGTTCGTCGCACGCCACGTTTCTTCCACGCGCCAGTCGTCAGCAGCCATGCCGAAGCCGGGTCGCAGGCAGAAGCCGATAAGGTTCAGCCAGCGAGCCTCATGCTGCGGACTGTGGCGGCGACCATCACTGAGTTCCAGTAATTCGGACCACATCGCGCGGAGCAATGACGATGGCCATTCCGCCCGTGGCTGACCGATTTCTGCTGCCAAATGTTTCATCGTGTCTTCGGCTCGAATCGTGCTGTTCGACCCAAAAACATGGCGCAGCACGGCGATTGCTGCAGCAACCAATTCCTGATCGACGATACCGGATTGTTCGGCGGTGCCCGTATGCGCCAGGCGATCTGTCTCCGTGGCGCACCGTACGTCAAACTGCAACTGCCAGCGGCGCGGTGCATCGACTTGTTCACACCACAATTCCAGCGTGCCAATTTCCGTCAGCGTGGCCGAAAGTCGCGCGTCGACCGTTGCGATATCGCCACGTTTCCGAGTCGTCAGAACTGTACGTATGGGGGGCAATTCGGAGAGTTGTTCCGGATCGTACGGGATGATCTGGCCCGGTTGATCGGTGAGGCGTGTGCCGGAAACAAGGATGGGAAACTCCACGGGTTCCGACGTGCGCACTTTGAACGTGCGATCGATCACCGTCGGTGTGGCAGACGATTCGGTTCCGGCCGCAACGAGGCACAAAGCGGCGCGTTGACCGTCGGCCTGTTCGATCCCTATATAATAGGTGCGAGCCAATCCCGCCACGATTCGAATGCCGACTCCGCGCCGCACCATCCCGAAGTATGCCGCGCCTCGTGCAACTGCCAGATCGAGCCGATCGTTTCGGAGCACGGTTGGGGACCAGTTTGCCTCAAGTGGCCGAAACCAGTTCTCAAGCGAGTCGATCAGCCGCGATCGCAGTACAGGTGACGCGAAGAAGCCGCCGTTGAACAGCAGAATATCCGGTCGCCCACCCTTGGCCGTATCTTGTGAATGCGTCTGGAGAAACGTCGCCAGATATTTCGTAATGGCCGGATCTGCCGCATAGGGCAGACCAAACTCCTGAAATCCCGATTGCCGCTTCTGCGGCCGCTCATGCAGTCCGACGTCCGGGAGAAACCCATCGACGAACAATTTCACAACGTCGTCGCGTGAGAGTTCCATCTGCATTGCGCCGCCGATCAGGCGTGAGCCGGATCCGGACAAGACCACGGTGCAGGATTCCGGCGCATTTGCACCCAGCAGGATCTCTTTCGCATGACGACAGGCGGGGATGAGCATGCTCCATTGGCGTAGATCCAGGCGTCCGCCGTGTGCAAGTTTTGGCTCGACGAAATGTGCCAGAGCCAGATCGAGATTATCGCCGCCCAGCAGCAAATGATCGCCGACCGCCACGCGATGGAACTGCAGCCGACCGCCTTCCCCCGATCGCACGTGAATCAAACTGAAGTCCGACGTGCCGCCGCCGATGTCGCAAACCAGAATAGTCTGGCCGGGAGAGACGATCTGGTCCCATTCGTCGCGGTGCGCATCGACCCACGAATAGAACGCGGCCTGTGGTTCTTCCAGCAGGACCATTCGCGGCAGCCCGGCCACTCGCGCGGCGGCGACCGTCAGTTCACGAGCCACCTCGTCGAACGACGCAGGAATTGTGAGTACCACATCCTGCTCAGCCAGCGGATGGTCCGAGTACGAAGCGTCCCATGCATCTTTCATGTGTCGCAGATAACGGGCGGTCGCTTCGACTGGTGACAGGCGCTCCACGTCCGCCGCCCCGTGCCACGGCAACAGCGCGGCCTTGCGATCGACGCCGTTATGGCACAGCCATGACTTCGCCGATTCGATCATCCGTCCTGGCAGAGTGCGACCGTGATCGCGAGCGTAAACTCCAACCGTTCCCGCTGGTGCATCCTTGAGCCACGGCAATCGAGTCGCGCCCGAAGAGCGTTCTGCGGGCAATGCTTCGTAATGAAATGACGGCAGTGTTTCGAGACGCTCGACTTGTCCCTCGGCGACGACCTGCGCGATCCTGAACGTTTCAATTTTCCAGCGTTCCAGATCCGTATCAACAAAACACATCGCCGAATTCGTCGTGCCCAGATCGATTCCAACAACATAACGCGGACGACGCGGTTCGTCGGTTGCGGACTCAGCAGGTTTTGAAGATGCATTCATGGAGCGGGGATTCAGGAATCAGGAGTGCGAAGACTTGTAGGATGGACATTCATGTCCGTCGCATGGCCACAAAACACGATCGAAGCTAAGGTGATTGTACCTTCACAGCCGCTCGACAATGCGACCGTGTTTGGTCAATATCTCGGACAAGAATGTCCAAGCTACAGGAATCGCAGCCCGGAACCGAGCTGCAGTAGTCCGGCAAGTCTCTGGTTCCAGCTGATCGCGGTGTGCCGCCGCAGCTGATCGCCGCTCCTCCCATCCTACGATTCCGCGTCGTCGCGGACGCTGAATTCGAGTTTCCAGCGTTTATCTTCGGATTCGTGGACGCACCAGAGTTCAAGGACGCCAAGTTCGGTGATGCGGGCATGGAACGTCACGGGCACATAATCATCCTCCGTTGCGGCGACGCCGTCGCCACCGGCGGAAGTAGCCAACGTGGCTTCGAGCGAATCGGTTTCGCTCAGTTCCTCCTGCGACCAGCGCGTGAGCAGGTCGCCCGGTTGATCGGTTCTGCGATTCGCGGAACTGAAGAAGCGAAAGCGAGCCGATTCACCGACGATCAGACCGATGGGATCGGATGGCACATCGACTTCTGTTCCTTCTTCCATTCCGTTCGGCACGACGCAAAGTGCTTTCAGCGGTCGCCCGGCACCAGGGATCGCGAGGCCCGCAGTTTCAATTCCGACATAATAGGAACGAGCTGTGCCGCCGCGAATTCGCACGCCGCTACGCAGTTTTGTCCAACCATAAAAGCAGGCACCGCGGGCGACGGAGAAGTCCAGATCATCCGATCCATCGACCACTTCAGGCGGGGAGTCGGGAAACCAGCTTTGCAACTGATTAAGCAATCGTGAGCGCAGGGAGCTCGCTTTGAACACGCCGCCGTTGAACAGCACATGTGTCAGGTTGTTCCCCGCAAGCGACTGATTCAGGAACGCAGCAAGGTGTCGAGTAATCCCGGTGTCGGATTCATAGGGAAGTCCGATTTCGCGAAACCCTGAGGCGCGTGGTCGTGCGGGCCGATCAGATAACTGAGCGTCCGGAAAAAAGCCGTTCAGCAACAGCTCCGTCGCCTGAGCTCGTTCCACGTGGACCGAAACCAAGCCGCCGATCAGACGACTGCTGCGACCGGGAACAGAAATCGTGTGCGCGTCCGGACCGGAATCTGATAGCAAAGATTCTTTGGCGTTGCGGCAGGAATGCCAGAGCGAGACCGATTGCCACGGATCAAGTGTCAACCCCTTACCCTCGAACAACTCCGCCACAAAGTGTGCCAGTGCGAGGTCCATGTTGTCGCCGCCGACGAGCAAATGGTTCCCGACTGCCGCGCGTTGCAGTGTGAGTTCGCCATTCTCTTCGGCGACTTCCACGAGCGTCAGGTCGGTGGTGCCACCGCCAATATCACAGACCAGCATGCGGTCACCGACTTTGAGCATTTTTCGCCAGCGATCGCCGACGGAGTTCAGCCATGCGTAGGTTGCCGCCTGTGGTTCTTCCAGCAGGACAAACTTCTCAGGGAGACCTGCTGCCAGGGCGGCTTCGCGCGTCAGTTCACGGGCACTCGCGTCGAAGGAGGCGGGTACTGTCAACACGACATTCTGTTCAGAGAACGGCGCGTCCGGAAACGCATGATGCCATGCCGCAACCAGATGTTCCAGATAACGTTGCGACGTAGTCAAGGGAGAAATCTTTGTGACATCGTCAGATGCATGCCACGGCAGAATCGCCTGATGGCGGTCAATCCTGCTGTGCCCGAGCCATGACTTGGCCGCCCCGACTGTGCGGTCTGGAAATTCCGCCGAAAGTGATCTGGCACCGTAGCCGACAGTGAACGTTGCGTCCTCGTTCCATGGCAGTGAAAACGACTTGGCTGCAGATTCTTCATTCGTGCATTGATACAGAAACGACGGCAGCATTGACCGCGATTCAATTGTGTGGGCGGCAACGAGCTGAGGAATCGGCAGCAACAAAACCTGAGGCGGTGCCTCATTCAAGGCACTGTATGCCAGGACGCTGTTGGTCGTGCCAAGATCAATCCCGATCACAAACTGAGCCGACATGTTAGCGTACTTCCACTACAGCAGGTGTCACGATCGACGCAGCTTCAGCATCACCGGTCCACACAGGTACATCGGTTTTTGTGACCAGCCAACCATGATGCACGAGCGTGCCAGAGTCCTGTGCGTTGTTGCCGACTTTTCCTGTGAGTTTGACGCGACCGCTTTTCGCATTCACTCCGATCGTTACCTCGCTGCCTTCAGCCTGAACCAGCACCGGACGAATGGCAAATTGCCGTTCAAGCATTCCGCTGCAATCGCGATGAATGTCTCGCACAGCCGCACCGACCTGAGCATCTGAATAGGCATCGATGGGTTCCTTAAGGAAGTCAATCAGCCGACCTTCGCGCTGCAATGCTGCCAGTAGAGTCACAGCATCACTGCGCAATGGCTTTGACGGAGTAACTGGTTTTGGGGTTGCCGAGGGTTTTGGCGGTGCAGCGACAGGTGCCGGCGCGACGAGTGCCGGAGGAGCCTCCAGGAGTTTTGTCACTTGAGCGGCAAAAACGCCGCTGGTGAGGACTCGCCATGCAAGTGAAATACGTCCCATGGAACTGGTGGCCTCTGGATATTATGTTGACGACAGTCGCTCAGCATCACCGGAGCCGGGCGACGTGCAATTTAGGGCAATTGCACGTACCGTTCCAGTTTCTGTCTGTGGAAGAGCCGTGAATCCCTGACTTCAACAATGCCATTTTCACCGCAGGATCCAGATCGCTTACATTTTTACTGACTTTCGGCGCAAACTGGAGGGGTTCAAACATCGCGTACGAGAGTGTTTTTGGGAATGTCGCGGACAAGAATGTCCCGGTGACAAAGGACGAAAGCGAAACACACCAGACTCACACGCCTTCCCAAAATGGTGCGTTGCACTCCGCTTCACGCACCCTACAATTAAATCAAAGGCCCCCTGGCGCCCCAGGCTCAACGGGTACTTTGGCTACAGCAATACGCCTCAGCCACACTCACCAGGAGTCTACAGCAGAAAAACAGACAAAATCCCCCGTAGCGCGTCTCTCCTCGACGGTCGGCGGGATGGATTGCTATAATGTTGGCCAGCCGACACTAGAGTTCTTCTGGAAACTGCGACCATGCGCGACAACTCAATCACCCGACGGAGTTTTGCCCGGTACTCAGGCCTGTCATTACTCGGCGCCTCGATGTCCGGCTGGCTGCCCCGACTGGCTGCGCAGTTGGCGGAATCCGGAACCAGGGCACCGCGATCCTGCATTTTGCTGTGGATGTCCGGCGGACCAAGTCAGATGGAAACATTTGACCCGAAAGAGGGCCAGGCGAATGGCGGTCCGACCAAAGCCATCGATACCAGCGTCCCGGGAATTCGCATCGCCGAAAACCTCCCGAAGATTGCCGGCGTGATGGAACACCTCGCGCCGATTCGGTCCATGTCGACCAAAGAAGGCGACCACACCCGTGCGACCTACTTCATGCGGACGGGCTACTTGCCTCAGGGGCCGATTCAATATCCATCGATGGGCGCGTTTCTGGGCAAGCAGTTGAAGAAGAAGACATGCGATCTGCCATCATATGTCAGCATCAATCCTTTTCGCGCGTTCAGTCCAGCGGCCTATGGACCAGGCTTTCTGGGTCCGGCATGGTCACCGCTGGTCGTTGCTTCAGAAACCGACAAAGACAAGAACGTGTCGTTTCAGGTACGCAATCTGAGACCCTCCGACCGACTGTCCAGTGCTCAGGTCGATGCCAGACTGCACATGCTCAGCACACTGGAGACGTCATTCCTTGCCGAGCGCCCTGATGCACCGGGACGCAGCCATCTCGAATCGTACGAGCAGGCCGTGCGGATGATGAAATCGGACGCCGTGAACGCTTTTCAGCTGGACCAGGAAGACGATGTACTTCGAGATGCTTACGGACGCTCGACCTTCGGCCAGGGCTGTCTGCTCGCGCGCCGTCTGATTGAACGCGGAGTGTCGTTCGTGGAAGTGTCGCTTACCGGCGTCGATGGCGCGCCGGGGGCTGGCTGGGATACGCATGCCGAAAACTTCACAGCCGTGAAATCACTCTGTGAAGTTCTGGATCCTGCCTGGGCCACACTGATGACGGACCTGAAGCAGCGCGGTCTGCTCGACGACACGCTTGTCGTCTGGATGGGAGAGTTTGGTCGCACGCCGCAGATCAACGACAACAGTGGCCGCGATCACTGGCCGGGCAGCTGGAGCACTGTGCTTGGCGGAGCGGGGATCAAGGGTGGTCAGGCCTACGGAATCACAAGCGACGATGGCACAGAGATCAAGGAACATCCGGTCACGGTTCAAAACCTGATGGCCACAATCTGCCGGGCGCTTGACCTTGACCCGACCGCTACCAATCTGAGCAACATTGGTCGCCCGATCCCGCTGGCGGACCACGGTTCGACCGCGATCGACGCGCTGCTGGGCTAGCAATTCTGTAGCTTGACTCTCTGAGTCGAGATCGGCGCTGGATTTTGTTCAGCGACCAACCCGATTTTGGCAGCCAATACTTCGCGCGGCCGGAGATGAGTCCGGCGAGCGGAGCGGCGGGAGCCCAGTATGTCGTGTGCCTGTACCGACAGGCTGACGCCACGTCGCTCGCAAAGGGATGCGACACCGGGGATTGATACGGGTCAGCACGTCGAGAAACGCAGGACTCGACTCAGAGAGTCAAGCTACGTAATCGCAATTTTTGTCCGTAGTCACTGGACGTTTGCAAGAACAATGCCAAAATCAGATCGACGAGACCGCCGGGATAGAGTAGAGTTGCCAAACGCTGAATAGACTCGGTGTAAAGGCAGGACGGGCAGCGGTCGTTCGCCTGATAAATGCAGGAAACTGATCGAGTCGCCCCGACTGCTCAATTTTCTTTCTGATTTACGCAGAATTTTG
>JAYSPO010000419.1:0-6400 GCA_043722015.1 Candidatus Kuenenia sp.
GTATGGGGGACTCGGAGCATCGACCTTGCATTCTGATCTGGAAATCACTCCACGATTACTGTTCCTTTTTGTGTCTTTTGTGTCTCTTTGTGGCTAGAAACAAAGGCACGCGCAATCGCGGTTTTGCTAGCCACGAAAAAGCACAAAAGACACAAACGAATCGCATGACACAGGGATTTGATTGTGGCTTCACGGACGAAAATTATCACATCACATATTTCTTGAGGAAGAACTTCGGGGCTCCGAAATTGATCAGAAGGCCGTGCCGAAATCTGGCAGCTTTCAGATATCCAGGCAACTGGGCGACGTCGGCGTCTGAGACCTCACGGACGGCTTTCAACTCGACGATCAAAACCTCTTCCACGACCAGGTCCAGCGTTTCTTCAATGAGTTCCGCACCGTCCTCGTCGTAAATCGATACGGACTGCTTTACAGCCGGAGCCGGATCTTTTGGACTGCAGACCTTCAGATCACTGAACGACAGACGATCCTGCCCCCATTCCATAGCTGCTGCAAATCGATGTTTGAAAGTGCCATCGCTGACCGCGAGCGGTAAAAGGTACTCCATACGTTGTCTCCAGGTTCAATTCCCGCAATCCGACTCACGATCTGACGTCTGAACAATCAGGAGTTACTCGCAGCACTGTCAAACAGTTCCGGGTGTGCCTGTCGGTAACTGAGCCAGCATTCGCCGACCCAGGTCTGATTCTCCTCATCCAGTGCCGGGCTGCATGGGCGTTCATAGTGAACGCGAAGCATATAACTTCCGTCTTTGTAGACCTGATCCCACGCTGACTGAAGATCCAGAGCAACATCGGCATCGGGTGCGACTAGCGGGATTCCGAACTTCGGAAGCCGATTGCGCAATTGACGCGGGATGATTTCGTATTGCGTTCTACCTGGCTGGAATCGATTGACCGTTACCAGATAGTCGAACGGGCCGATGGCTTCCAGTTGCTCCGCAGAAAAATCAACAACCCGGGTTCCACGTCGCAACAGATCAATCTCCACCAGATGTGTTGAACTTTCCAGCGTTGCAAGTTTCTTGCGGAGATACTCGTCGCGCCCCGGCCCTGCCGTCTTATTGATCGGACTGAGCACTTCGATGACGGTAACGACTTTCAAGTCCTGATAGCGGTCGAGGATTTCGATGTAATGTTCGCGGATCGGATCGCTGGGGATTTCCATGACCAATGGCTCTTCCAAATCGATGTCCACCACTGCCGTACCTGCGCTGGCAGAATCCCTCGCCGGGCGACTTGTTCTCTGAATCCACACATCAGGGATACGGTGCGTTTGGGGAATATCGATCAGCACACGTTCTTCAATCGACGCTACGTAGCGAGGCAACAGTACTGGCGCAATTTGTTGTGAAATCACGTTGATTAATCGACTATGTACGCCTGTCCAGAGAATCGGATGTTCGAGGTACGGATCCATGCCTGGAAAAGGTGTCTTCATAGTCGTAACCAGTCAAAGTCTGTCGATTGCGGAAAGGGAAATTCCTTCGCTCCTTCAACTCAGATCCAGCACACCTTTGCTGTCGCCGTGCTTGTCGAGTTTCGCGCCCATGCGGTCGGCCATGGCAAGGAACAGATTATTGAGCGGTGTTTCATTCGGGTGATTGACGTAGCGGCCTGTCTGGATCGTGCCGCCACCGCGGCCAGCCAGAATGATCGGAAGATCGTCGTGGGAATGTCGATTCCCGTCTGAGATCGCGCTGCCGTACAGAATCATGCTGTTGTGCAGGAGATTGGAATCGCCTTCTGTGGTGGACTTCAGCTTTTCAAGGAAGTAGCTGAAACGTTCGACGAGATAGCGGTCAATCCGCGAGATTTTTTCCATCTTGTCTTTGTCGTTCTGGTGATGAGACAGTTCGTGATGACCGTCACGAACATCGACTTCCGGATACGAGCGATTACTTCCGGCGTCGGCAAGCATCAGTGTGGCCACCCGAGTTGAATCGGTCTGGAACGCCACCAGCAGAATATCGAACATCAGCTGGGTATGTTCAGCCAGCACTGAGGGAACTCCTTCGGGCAGTGTGAGATCCGGGATTTCCTGTGGCGCACTGTTCGCGCGTGCGATACGTTCTTCAATCTCGCGGACGCTTTCAAAATACTCATCCAGCTTCCGTTGATCCGCACCGCTCACCGCCTGCCGCACGCGCTTTGCATCGTCGCTCACGAAATCCAGAATGCTGCGGCGATTCCGCTGGCGGCGTTCCATATCGGCAGCGGTTTCCGGATTGCCAAACAGACGTTCAAAAGCCGACCGCGGATTCACTTCCTTGGACGACGGTGTGGTCGCCGATTTCCATGAGATATTGGATGAATACGCACAGCTGTATCCGGAATCGCAGTTGCCTGCATTTCGACCGCGATCGATACCCAGCTCGATCGACGGCAAACGAGTCTGATTGCCGATCTTTTCCGCCACCGCCTGATCAATTGACTGGCCAACGGAAATGTCTGCTCCGGAAGTCTTACGAGGTTGAGCACCCGTCAGATAGGCGCTGGCGTTGCGCGCGTGATCGCCGCCGCCATCACCGTTCGCTCGAGCGTGATGCTGGGTCAGGCCGCTGAATACCAGCATGTCTTCGCGAAACGGTGCGAGCGGTTCGAGTGTTGGAGAAAGTTGATAATCTTTGCCTTCGCCAGTAGGTTTCCACTTGTCCATGATGGCACCGTTGGCCACAAAAATACAGGCCATGCGAACCGGTGCCGTGGGTGCTGCCGTTGTCGCAGCCAGCAGACCAGGCATTCTCATCGATTCCAGCAACGGCAGTGCCAGTCCGGTTCCGACACCACGCAGGACGGTGCGGCGATTGAGTTTATTAAGGATAGTACGGCTCATATTGAAGTCCTGATTTGAACGGGAGGATTTTTGGGGCAGGCTGAATTTTGATTGATAGTGCGTATTGCGTAGGCCGGACCAAGCGCAGCGCCGTTCCGGCAGTTTAGATCGATGAGTTGCCGGAACTTCGCTGCGCTCGGTCCGGCCTACATAACTTACTCTATTGCGCAGCATCCAATTCTCTGAAACGACTCCGTTTCATAAAAGGATCGGACGTTACGATTCCCTCAACAAGAGCAGAAAAGCGATTCCCGCGTTGTTTCATCAGGACAAGTGCCTGATCAACCGCACACTTGTCATAGTACTCAAGACCACGCCCCAGAGCATAGGTTAAAAGGCGTTCTGCGAAGGCTCGGTGGAATTGTTCCTGCCGCCCGCGAATGATGCCAATCAGTTCAATCGGGCCCGAAAACTTCTCACCGGACGGCAGTTCGCCCGTCGAATCGACGTCGCTTTCGCCTTCTTTATCACGCCAGCGACCAACGGCATCGAAGTTTTCAAGTCCCATGCCGAGCGGGTCCATCGTCCTATGGCAAGACGCACAACCTGGATCCTTGCGGTGAATTTCCAGTCGTTCTCTGAGACTGAGATCCGACACATCTTTCGCTGCTTCTTCCAGTGGAGGCACACCTGGCGGCGGCGGCGGCGGCGCTTCTCCCAGAATATTTTCCAGAATCCATTTACCACGCTTCACCGGACTTGTGCGACCGGGATTCGATGTCAGCGTCAGAATACTGGCCTGAGTCAGCAGGCCTGAACGCTTTGTGCCTTCCAATGAGACACGGACAAATTCTTCGCCCGAAACTCCGGCGATGCCATAGTGCTTTGCCAGTCGTTCGTTCAGAAACGTGAAGTCGGCATTCAGAAAATCATCGATGCTGCGATTCTCTTTCACGATCGTGCTGAACAGCATCTCTGTTTCCTGACCCATGGCGCTTCGCAGGGCATCATCGAAATCAGGAAAGAGTTCGGGATTCGGCCTCACATCGGCAAGGTTGCGAAGATTCAGCCACTGCGCAGCAAAGTTACGGCTGAGCGACTGGGCCTTATCATCATGCAGCATACGTTCGATCTGTGCCTGAAAAATGGCGGGGTCGAACAGCCGTTTGTTCTCGGCCAGTTGAAACAGCTGATCATCCGGCATGCTGCTCCACAGAAAATACGACAGCCTTGATACGACTTCGTATTCATTGAGTTTGCGTTCAGCGAGGTCACCTGGCGGATCAGCTTCTTTGCGGAACAAAAAGTCGGGCGATACCAATGCCGCCTGAAGTGCCACATAAAGTCCGTATTCGTATGTTTCTTTGAATTCATTTACGTTACGGTCCACCAATTCAGCAAACCGAGCGACCTCAGCATCAGTCACCGGACGACGGAACGCACGGTACAGAATCGGACGCAGAACCTGTGATGCCGCATCTTTGACGGAGACGGTTTCGGATGGTCGAACGGTGACGAATCGCAGATGCGTTTCGTGCCATGCGGGTGTACCGCCGCCTTCCGGACCGATCACTTCGATCGATTGGATTGCCAGATTGCGATCACGACGGCGTTCCTCCGGAGCATCTGGTTGGTAAAAGTCATTCAGGAAGGCTCCACCGATCGCATGGCTTCCGGCAGTCAGAGTCACTTCGTGCTCATACCAGTCGGGCTTTCGATGCCCTTTTACTTCAAATTCATGGACGTTCTCGCCATTGATCTGCAGTGCCATTTTTGCGTCTTCGTCACCCGCCTGCGTGGCTGCGGCATGAATACGGATCTTGTACTTGCCGTCAGCTGGCGTTGACACGGCTGCGGTCAAAGCCCCGTTCGAATTCAGATTGTGAAAGCCGTTGTCGTCCACTTTGCCGCCGATGGATGACAGCAATTTGTCCGCACGGAAAACCTGCGTCGTACCCTTCGAAAAATCCCGCGTATCGATCACAGTCGCCGCCACCAGTTCCGCAGCATCCAGGTATTTTTCCATCAGTAGCGGGGGCATGCTGAGCACATCACCGATGTTGTCAAAGCCTTCTCCGACGTCGTCCTGCGGAAAGTCGTCGGCCGGCGTCAGGCTGATTCCAAACAGATCGCGAATCGTGTTGTTGTATTCCGCGCGGTTCAGACGATGCAGCGTGGCACGGCCAGCGTGATGAATCTGAGTGCAGTCGAAGTCGTAGAGTTCATCATAGAAGATCCCAACGACTTCTTTGCGCGAGTCGTCAGTCGGTTGTGCAGCGTAATCGGCTGGCGGCATCGCACCGGCGTTGATCATGCGATACACTCGCTCCCACGTCTTGCGTTCCTGCAGGAGTTGATTCACCGTGGACAGGCTGTCGATCACGATCCCGCCTTCCTGAGATTCGGCACTGTGGCAGTCAACGCAGTGAGTTTTCAGAAACGGCAGAACTCTGTCTTCCAGTTTCTGCTGACGAGCGGCATGCTCGCGAAGCATCACAGCATTCACGGTGGAAGTCGGTGTCGCAGCAGCCAGTGATTCGGCGTTGTCAGCAACGGCATTTGATGGCGTCTGAACGCTCAGGGATTCCTGCGGCGAGTTTGCTGAGCCCTTTGTCCCGGTTCCTGTTGAATCATCATTTGCGCGAACTGTGGTGACGTCGGCCTGCTGATTCCAGAACCAGTAACCTCCAACCCCAATCCCGCCCAACATCAGTATGGCAGCAAACGCAATCATCATTGGCATCGCCGAATTTCTCGCCGCAGAGCGATCAGCGACCGTTGCTCGACGTCCACTACGACTGGTGGACACGTTGCGGATCGAACTCTGAGCCGCCACCACGGAAGTCTTAAGTGGCGGAACTGGAGGCACGCCATCGGTCGTCCGCGCAGCGGACGAAGGTCGATAGCCGACAGGTGAAGCCGGACGTGATTTCGCAGTGGTTGTGCCTGTGTTTTGAGGCGACTGAACTTGTGCTGACGCCGCCGACAAAGATGCCGCTGCCGACCGTCCTGAGTCACCGAGAGCCGCATGGGGATCCAGCAGCATGGGCTGTTTGCACTGCGGATTCGGGCAACGAATTCGCCGTCCGAGGAATCGCTCCTCGACGCGAAATCGAAAGTTGCACGATGCACAACAAAACGACGGATTCATGGTCACAGACCCGGCATATCGAGTGAGCTCAGGATGTTTCGCTGGAATAAGGCAGGAATACGACACCAGCGACGGCAGGATGGAAATTCTTTCGGCACTCTATGATACGTAACAATTCGCTGATTTGAGTCGCGAAAACTCCACCAATACGCCAGGTTTCTCTGACTGACGGTCGATTTCTCCCGGAATAGACAGTCGATGCCGCCTCTCGGGATATACCACAAGCGATCGACGATGGCACATCCGTTGTACCGAGTGGGCAACGCCCCGCGCTTTGTATCTCAAATCTCAAATCTCAAATTTAAAATCTCAAATACGAAATTTCAAATTGAACAATCGCGGCCCGCTGAGCACGCGGTTAATCGAGCCATGCCAACTGAGTGCGGTCTAGCGCCGCTGCGGAAACTTTGGACTAAATGCACACTTCAACTCAGTGCTGCTCGGATGCGATCG
>JAYSPO010000420.1:0-7269 GCA_043722015.1 Candidatus Kuenenia sp.
GCGCTTGGTCCGGCCTACAGACTCAACCCTATTTCTCAAGCCGGCTGCGAAAGGTGATCTGATGGAAGATGCGTCTCGATTCTCGTCGCAGCCGATCGGCGAAGCTGCCTTTACCCGGCGGGGCAATTGTGGCCGCGCGGCTGAGATTCGGCGCGGATGACGGGTACGTCGTGATCGCTCTGGAGATCACATGAAACACGGTCTCGGAATGAATGACGCGATTCCGAGCTTCGCGAATGGCCGCCAGTCGCTGATAGTACAGTCCACTGTCGAGAGCCATCCGCAGAGCGGCACATGTTCCTTCCGCGTCGTCCGGGTCAATGATCAGCATCGAATCCGGAGAAAACCAGTCATGGATATTCGGACAGCCTCCATAGATCGGAAGAGCGTATCCCAGAAAGGCATCTGAAAGTTTCTCTGTCCAGTAAGATTTCTCGGCCGTGTTTTCCAGCGACAGATGCAGTTCTGACGGCAGAATTGCCTGAGCCTTGTCATCGATTTCACGGATGCCGCGCCCATAGATGATGAGCTGATCGCCCAGTCGCTCTTTCAGCAGTTCCAGCAGTCGCAGTCGTCGTCGGTGACCGTCGTGAAAGACTTTCCGCGAAAGCACCACGGAGACGGTGTTCGACTTCTGAGGTGGTTCCAGGTTCTTCAGATCATCCAGAGACATCGTCGGCAAAAGCCCGCCACCTTCCAGCTTCGCGCCGAAAAACCAGGGCAGACCGGTGTGAGTTTCGTACCAGTGGCCGCGAAAGCCGGGAACCCGATATGGCGAGATCAAGAGTCCGAATTGATTCAGGAATGACAGCGGCAGACAATTCATCGCCGACGGCTCATTGATGCAGATTGCACGTCGCTCGTACGGAATCACAGTGCGCAATTCGCTGGAGTTTGGGACGCAGAACACCAGCCATCCGCTGTCGGCCTGGCAGTCTTCATCCAGACGGCCATTGGCAAGCATCAGCGGAAACTCACCGGCGACCCGGCGGTACAATTGTCCTGCAGCCTTCTCATAGAATACGTGAACTGGTGTCACCGGCGCGTCATTCTATACTCCGCGCGGTCAGATTTGAGGTATTGTGAGCGGCAAGGCGCTAGCCGCCGGTGCTGACCGAATGCACAACCCGCGGCTAGCGCCTTTCGGCTCATCAACAACACGTCGCTCAGTCCTGGCCGCGTGGAGTATATCGTCGCAGGAAAGGTTCAGTGCGGACTCTCGGTGTTAACGTTGTTCGTTGACGAGCCAGATATCCTGATTGGAAAACTCAGTCAGTACCGGCTTGAATCCGAACGGAGCAAGGTACTCGGCAAATGCTTCCTTCTTTCCCGCCACAAAGTTGTGCTCGATCGTCAGGAATCCGACCTTGTACTTGTTGAAATCCAGTCCCTGCAGAACTTCGAGTTCCGAGCCTTCCGTATCGATTGAAATATAGTCAATCTCACGCGGAGCATGATGCAGGCTGAACGCGGTGTTCAATGACGTGGTCTTGACTTCACGCATGGAGCCGAATCGGAATCGTCCGTCTTCGCGACGGAATTCGCTGAGCGTTGACAGTTCGCCCGCGCGAGAAACCTCAAGGAACTGCAACACCTTGTCGTCACAGGAGTACACTGGTCGTTCGTCGAGCTTAGCAGTCCGCAGGTTGCCGATCGATTCATGGAACCGGCGGTCGGGCTCGAACAGGATTCCCTGCCATCCAAAACGCTTTTCAAGCATGAATGTGTTGGATAGCAGTTCGCCGTTTCCTGTTCCTACTTCCACAAAGAAGCCTGACCGCTTCTTTTTCGAGAAGTAGAGAGCGGCGATGTCCTGAAAGCACTGTCCACGACTGTGTTCAAGTTCCTGAAGCGCCAGCTGCATGAAGTCCCGCGCGGCACTTTCCAGCGGATTGTTGATGGCAAAATCCCGCAGGCCGGCAAACGTCAGCAGAATTGACTGGCAGATTGCGTCGGGTAAGCCCATCCGGCTCAGTTCCATCGCCGGGCGAACGTTGTATCGATCCTGCGTCGCAGCCAGCGCCAGTTTTGCAGTGTCATGATGACGGCGACCACTTCGAAAATTAATCTCAGCCATGATCTTTTTAAACATGTGGACACCTTAGAAATTCGGTGGAATGGTTACGGGCGTGCAGACCGCAACGAAACGGCCTCTGAGGATTTATTGGCTTTAATTGAGGAGTGATATCTAAGTTGGCGAAATTGGGTCAATATCGAGTTCGTCGTGGAACCAACCTCCACGAGTCGCGTTTTCGCGGACTCACGACCGGATCGGCAATTTGCGACGAATGGTGGTTTTTTTTGTGTACAACGTCGATGCTTGATTTTTAGGTAGGCCGGACCAAGCGCAGCGCTGTTCCGGCTGGTGTCTGGCAATTCCCGGAACAGCGCTGCGCTCGGTCCGCCCTACAGAACTAAGCTGGAACGACAGGCGAATCAGGCCGCCTTTGACCACAAATCTTGATAAACACTCACAATTCGGGCCGCTTCAATTTTGGCTGAATACGACTGTTCCACCTGCTGTCGACCTGCCTCGCCCATCTTCGACAGATTCTCAGGTGCGGCCATGAGTTCGTTGAGGGCGGACGTCAGTGACTCAACATCATCGCAGGGAACCAGACTTCCATTGATACCGGGCATGATCACGTCCCGGTAGCAGCCCGTATGAGTGGCCACGACTGCCACGGCACAGGCCATCGCTTCCAGAGGAACAAGTCCGAATCCTTCGTAACGGGCCGGAGCGACGCACAGCGACATGGCGGAATGAAATTGAGGCATCCGATCGTATTCGACTTCGCCCAGCCAGACAAAACGCTGCGTGAGCCCCGCTTTTTCGATCCGCGCGACGAGCTGTCGCCGAAACAGTTCATGCTCCGCCGTGGCTTTCCCGGCAATGCACGCAGTGAAGGCTGGATGCTTGGGTAAAAGGCGAATCATAGCATCGACAAACAGATCGGTGCCTTTTTCCGGCCTGATGCGTCCCACCAGAGAAATTCCGTATTTCCCGGGGATTCCAAGCGCCTGCAAGACAGCAGCTCGATCGAGCGCAGGCTGAAAACGATCGCAGTCAACTCCATGCGGGATCGTGGCCACCACGTTATCGACATAACCTGCTGCCTCGTCGCTTGTGGCAATGATGGCATCCATCGAAGCCAGGAGTTGTCTGGGAAACCACGAATGTCGCCGCAGCGCGCAGGAGGTCATCACCAGACGAATGCGACCGCGCAGGAGGTGCTTGATCACTAGTCCCAGCAGCATTTCCTTATTTCGGCGTGCGTGCCAGATGCGAAAAGGCTTATTTTTTGGTTGTTTCAGACAGGCCATGACTGCCGCCAGAATTCCGACAGACTGAATTCCGGGCAAAGTCCTCGACGACACCATCGCCAATGGCTCAATCGAGTGGATATGCGGGGCCAGTGTTCTGATTGTTGATCCGACGCCGGTAATGCGGGGATGCATGTCCGTCACGATCAGGTTCATGTCATCTTCGGCCATCACTGCGAATCCATTCCGATTATTCCGCGCGCCGTTGAGTAACCGCATATTCGTTTAACCGCGTGGACAACGCTCCGCGCTTCGTATTTCGTATTTCAAATTTCAAATTTCAAATACGAACAATCGCGGCCCGCTGGGCAAACGGTTAGACGATCCCATTGGCATTTCCCGGGCGGAGTTTATCTGCGTGAATCAAAATCCGTCAACGGCAGAATGAGTGTCCGCAGACACCAGACCACAGAATTCATTGACCTTGACCGGTTCCCAGGATCTGGGCTAAAAGGACTTTAAAATTGGCCTTCTTAAAGCCAAGGTGTTGAAGGAACGACACCGCAAAGGATTGCATGATGCAGGATTTCGTTCGAATTGGGGCTTATGTCTGGCCATACCGTCGGCTGTTCGTGCTGTCAGTCGTCTGCGCGGTCATTGTGTCTGTGTTCTGGGCCATGAATCTGTCGTTCGCATTTCCGGTCGTCAAAATTCTGTTCCAGAACGACAGCCTGCACGGATACGTGGATACGGAGATCCAGACTCTTGAAACGTCTATTCTGACAGACACGGCGAGACTGGAAGAAATCCCTGCGGATCAAGTGAAGTCGCGTGCTCAGATTCAATACCGCGTCAGCGAACAGTCGCGCAGCCTTTTGCTGCTGACGAAGGTTCGCCACTCATTGCTGCCACATATACCGCGTGATAAATTTGACACGATGGCCATGATTCTGGGCGTGCTGCTGGCCGCTACGTTCCTGAAAGGTCTGTTCACCTATTTTCAGGAAATGCTGGTGGGCAGCGTGGTGCAACTCACCGTCAACTCCATCCGCCAGGATTGCTTCCGATCCGCCCTGCGACTTGACTATCAGTCGCTTCATCGAATCGGGACTTCGTCACTGATGTCGCGGATGACCAACGACATTGAGCAGATGACCATGGCCATTCGGGTCTTTGGAGTCACACTTGTCCGTGAACCATTGAAGGCCGGAGCCTGCACGGCCATGGCATTTTATGTCAACTGGCGGCTGACTCTGCTGGCGATCACCGTTGTGCCTTTGATGGGGCTGATCTTCAACCTTTTTGGAAAACGTCTCCGACGTGCGTCCCATCGCACGATGGAAAGCATGGCGAGAATTTATGAGTGCATCGCGGAAACATTTGGATCCGCGAGAATCGTGATTGCATTTTCCGGCTTTCGAAAACACCGCAAGCAGTTTCTGAAAGCCAATCGGGACTATTATACGGGCTCGATGAAAATCGTGCGCCTGGGTGCCCTGGTTCGCCCGATCACTGAGATCATGGGAGTGCTGGCTGTCTTTGCAGCCCTCGCCCCGGGAGCCTATCTGGTTCTGCGGAATACCGATTCGATCCTGGGAATCAAGTTAGCTGCTGAGCCGATGGGGATCGCCGAATTGGCGACGATTTATGCGTTACTGGCCGGGACGATGGATCCGGTCCGAAAACTCTCGGGCATCTTTGAACAGGTCAAGCGAGGCATGGCAGGCAGTGAACGTGTCTTTGACCTGATTGATGAGACGTCGATCGTGCCTGAGCCAAAGTCTCCGCGGATGATGATCCGACATTCTGCCATGATTTCGCTGCAGGATGTCTCATTCCGCTATGATGGCACTGAAGCGGAGGGCAACCAACGGCCGCTGGCGCTGAAAGGCGTCTCGCTGGATGTCCGGTTCGGTGAAGTCATCGCCGTCGTCGGAGGAAACGGATCGGGAAAATCCACGCTCCTCAGCCTGCTGCCGAGATTCATGGACCCCGGAGAAGGTCGTGTCCTGATCGACGGTGTGGATATTCGGGAACTCCGGACTCGGGACCTGCGAAGTCAGATCGGGTTTGTGACTCAGGAAACATTGCTGTTCAACGACTCGATCTTTGAAAATATCCGCTACGGAAACTCGGCAGCCACCCGTGAAATGGTTTTGGAAGCTGCCGTTCAGGCTCAGGCTGCTGGCTTCATCAGGCAGCTGCCGAATGGCTTCGACACGATTGTGGGCGACAAAGGCGGGAAACTCTCCGGCGGTCAACGCCAACGAATCGCGCTGGCGCGGGCGATTCTGAGAGATCCGACCATCCTGATTCTGGATGAAGCCACGTCAGCCGTCGATTCGCAGAGTGAAGAGGTGATTCACGCGGTTCTCAAGGAATTTGCCAAGAATCGGACCGTTTTCATTATCAGTCATGTGTTGAATCGGACATTCCTTGATCTCGTGACGCGCATTGTGGTTATGGATCAGGGAAGAATTCTGGCGACTGGCAGTCACGATGACCTGATGGACTCGTGCGCCGCCTATCGTGCTTTGAACCAGTCTCAACTGCGAATGCGAGATGCCGCTTAAAACAGGATTGCAGAAAGCTCGTGCTCTGTCACTGATGGATTGAGGGGTGGCCGGGGTTGGAGGGCGATAGCCCGAAACCATGGGGCTTCCTTCGCTCCGCTCAGTCCAGCCCCGGCCACCCAATCCATCAAAGCAAGAGTGACAGAGCGCTAGGGTGAATTATGCTGCGATCAACCGAAAGCTCACCTGCGTCTGTAGTAATCTGGCGTCTGCGGGATGGCCGATCCGGCCACGAGAATCAGGTGATCGGGCTCACTGAAGCCATCGCCCGCCGCGTTTCAGTTCAGGCGTTTGATATCCACGTTGATCGCTGCCTGAGCGGACTGCGGAGTCTGATTCCGGGGCGACTGTCTTTCGCAAAAAGCCTGCCTGCACCCGACTTGCTGATTGGTGCCGGACATGCCACTCACCTGCCGCTGCTGACATGTCAAAAGCGTTTTGGTGGAAAAACAGTGGTGGCGATGAAGCCGAGCCTGCCGACCGCACTGTTTGATTTGTGTCTGATTCCGACTCATGACAACCTGATCTTTCAGCCTGACAATGTGGTCCGAACCGAAGGGGCTCTGAATCGCATACGGCCGTCTGCCGAGCATGATTCCGGCAAAGGGCTGTTGCTCATTGGCGGGCCTTCGAAACATTTCCTGTGGTCTGATGATGCCCTCATGGATCAGATCCGGCAAGTCGCGCAACAGAGCCGTGTGTGCTGGACTGTGGCGACTTCGGAAAGAACTCCGGACAGCTTCATTCAACGCTGGCGGACACAGGCTCCTGAGATTCCGCTGGTGACATCGCAGGAGTGTTCGTCACAATGGCTGCCGGCGCAGCTGGCTCAGTGCGGCATTGTGTGGGTGACCTGTGACAGCATGTCGATGATTTATGAATCGCTGACCGCCGGCACGCGCGTCGGGTTGCTTGAACTGCCAGTGATCCGTCGCGATCGGATTACACGCAACATCCAGCGGCTGTGCGGAATGGGCTGGGGCGTGACGAGCCGTCAATGGCTTGCGGGACGAAAATTGCCGACGCTGAGCCAACAGTTCTCAGAATCTGACCGTTGTTCCGCCATCGTGGTGGATCGACTGCTCAGCCCTTCGAGTTCCGTGCTGACGCATCAACGGAAACCGTTGGCGGGTTTCATGCCCTGCAGTCCGAATTCAACCGTGAGCGAATTCTCGTAAGGTTTTTCCAGCAATCCGTGACCGAGCGTATTTAGCACCTCCATTGAACATCCGACAATGCGATGGACTTCGTCACGAAACAGGAGATTGTTGGATTCAGGCATGGGGGGGAACCCACCAAAATGAAGACAGAAACCACGAATGGACACGAATGGACCCAGCGCGGGCTTCGCCCGCAACCCAAAGTAGCCATCACGCTCCGCCGTGATGAGCATTTGTCAGTCGACATTCATCAACCGAGACAGTTTTCCACG
>JAYSPO010000421.1:0-1829 GCA_043722015.1 Candidatus Kuenenia sp.
GTAGTACGAATGAGGAGCATTCCAATTCGTGTTCATTCGTGGTTCCCGGTCTGGAAAACGGGCTTCAAACGGCGGACACATAGAAAACGTTACAGTCAGGAAATTTTATGATATCCGTAATTCGTTCTGAATGGTCATGGGGTCCAGCATGACAGACGAGAAGAAGCTTCAGGATCCATGGCTGGTTGCCGTCTGGCCGGGAATGGGTCATGTAGCGCTGGCGGCCGGGTACTATCTGCTGGCCAAGCTGGAAATGTCGATGCTCGCTGAATTCTCATCACGAGAGTTATTCGACATCGAAAATGTGGAAGTGAAAGGCGGCTTGATTGTCCCTGGTCAGATGCCCCGAAGCCGTCTCTTCGTCCGAAAGGATCCGGAAAAACGCCACGACCTGCTCTTGTTTATCGGAGAATCTCAGCCTCCACTCGGGAAACTGGCCTTCTGCCAGCGCCTGATTGAATACGCAAAACAGGCGGGCGTCGAAAGGGTGTTTACGTTTGCGGCAATGGCGACCCAGATGCATCCGATGCATGAGTCGAGGATCTTTGGTGTCACGACCCACGAACATGGCCTGAATGTCCTGCAGCAACTGGAGCTGACACTGCTCGAAGATGGCCACATTGGAGGGCTCAACGGAATCCTCCTTGGCGTTGCCGGTGAAATGGGTCTGGAAGGTACTGGACTGTTAGGCGAGATGCCCCATATCTTTGCTCAAACGTCATTTCCCAAAGCGTCGCTTGCCGTGCTTCGTGTGTTCACCACGATCGCGGGAATTGACCTCGACTTTACCGAGCTTGAGCAACAGGTCGAAGCCATGGACGAACACCTTGGCCGTTTGTTGACTCAACTGGAGAAACGGCTGACCACGCCCTCCGAGACTGAAGAAGAAGATTCCTTCAAGCCTGAATTGCCTGAGGCGGAAGCACACAACGAAGAGGACCTCAGCCGGATCGAGCAACTGTTTGAGCAGGCGACTCAGGATCGTTCCCGGGCCTACGAGCTCAAGAATGAACTGGATCGTCTCGGTGTCTTCAAAGATTATGAAGACCGGTTCCTGGATCTGTTCAGAGAGTAGAGTGATGTGCGGAAATGGAGCAGTAGTGTGCGGTTTACTGTAAGCCGTGCGCGCTTTAACATCCTTTCGCCGTCGCTCTTTAAAGAAATGTGCCAAGGAAACGCTGGACACCCGGAAATCTACGGAATGGGTGGATCAACGGACGCGATGATTTCTGTCTGGCATGGAAAATGCCGCATCAAGACATCGCGACATACCAGATACTGGCGGTGCCCATCGTGATTCCACTGTGATTCCGCCGCGTGTTGAACAGCTGCTTTGGAAGGAAATATCAATGAACAGCAAGATTGGCGTTTGGGTCGATCATCGGGAAGCCATTGTGGTCAAACTTTCGGATTCCGGTGAGGAGACCGTGCATGTCGAATCGGGCGCCGAAAGTCAGCTGCGTCGATCAAGTGACCACACGACCGGAACGTTTGAACCGATGCAGGTTCCTTCCGATGACACGCGCGAACGCAAGTTCACGGCTGAGCTGAATACGTTCTACGACGAAGTTATTTCGCAATTGAATCATGCGGCGTCAATTCTGATTATCGGACCTGGCGAAGCAAAAAAAGAACTCAAGAATCGGTTGGGTTCAAAACATCCCGCTGCGGGCAGTATTGTCGTCGAGACTGCGGACAGCATGACGAAGCCTCAGGTGGTAGCCAAAGTTCGCAAGCACTTTCAGTCGTGATGATCTGAATGTGAGTGGCATGGCCGCATCGTCGTCTCTTGGAAATTGTGGGTTGAGTCTGTAGGCCGGACCAAGCGC
>JAYSPO010000422.1:0-4249 GCA_043722015.1 Candidatus Kuenenia sp.
CAGACGCTCTATTCCTGTTTGCGGCAGTTCTTAATGCTTACTCGCGATGAGATGCTGAGCCACCTAAAGGCTCGGCGGCCGATTGCGGCTCCCTCAATGCTCAAGTGTGACTTCGGCAATCTGCACCGTGAAATCGAACTGCTCGATTCTGCGGATGCGTCGCTGTTGCACCTGGACGTGATGGACGGGCATTTCGTACCCAATTTGTCCTACGGCCCCATGGTGATTGAACGGCTCAGGCCGCTGACGAACACGCCATTTGATGCTCATCTGATGATTTCTGAGCCAGCTCGATACCTGGACGAATACGTCAAGGCCGGCTGCGAAGCGATCACATTTCATCTGGAAGCCGTGCCGGAACCCATATCGCTGCTGCGTGAGATTCGCCGCAAAGGCGTCGTTGCCGGACTTGCGATCAATCCTGGCACTCCGTTCACTGCTGTTGAGCCATTCCTAAGGGAATGTGACTTGTTTCTGGTGATGAGCGTGCATCCGGGGTTTGGTGGCCAGAAGTTTATTCCTGATGTCGTCACCAAGATTCGGGATGCCCGGTCGCTGGCTGGCGATGACCTGATTATTTCCGTCGATGGGGGCATTGGCCGATCCACGATCGCTCAATGTGCTCAGGCTGGCTGCGATATTTTCGTCGCGGGCAGTTCCGTCTTTGATGAATCTTGTTACACCACGGCAATTGCCGAACTTCAACAGATTGCGCACGGAACGCAGTTGGGTTGCTGAGGAACGAAATTTTATGTCTACGGTTGTTCTGATTCGAGCAGGCTGCACAGACTACGATGATCAGCATCGAGTCCTTGGCACGCTGGATATGCCCGTCAATCAACGCGGTCAGGAACAGATTCGCGAAATCATCAGCCAGCTTCAGGCCAGCGGCATCAAAATCGAGGCGGTTCTGACATCGCCGGATGATCCGGCCAGCGGGACTGCTCACGCCATCGCGGCCACGCAGGCGGGTGCGAAGGTCAAGGAACTGGACGACCTCAAAAATGTCAATCAGGGCCTGTGGCAGGGATTGCCGGAGTCTGATATCCGCAAGAGATTTCCTCGCCTTTTTCGAACCGCGAAAGAAGATTCGACAGAGATTTGTCCGCCGGAAGGTGAGACACTTTCTGATGCGTGTCAGCGTCTGGAACGGGTCCTTGTGAAGGCTCTCCGCAAGTACAAGGCATTTGCCGTCGTGGCGCCGGAGCCGCTGGCAACCGTGATTCGGTGTACCCTTCAGCATCGTCGGCCAAGTAAAGCGGCATGTTTGTGTGGCGAAGAGTCCAAAGATCTGATACAGATTATCCAGTGCAACACGTTTGAATCTGCCAGCTTTATGGTCGGGGAAGACAGTTCCATCTGCGATTCCGTACAGATTGTGGGTAGCAGGGAGAATGCTTAATGAGCACAGTCGAAAACACTGAGACATCGACGAGGCCAGTTGTGAAGCAACCAAAGCGCGGAGTGCCCGAGGGTCTGTGGCTGCGTTGCGACGGTTGCAGCGCGACCATTTTTCGCAAGCAGGTTGAGCAGAATCTGAATATCTGCCCGGAATGTGAACACCACTTTTACGTTCCGACGGCAATGCGGATTCGGCAGTTACTGGATCCGGACAGTTTTGAAGAATGGTATGCCGAAATGACCTCCGGCGATCCATTGGAATTCACAGATCGCAAGAGCTACAAAGAACGCATCCTGGACGAACAGAAGAAGACGGGCATGAAGGATGCCTGCACTGTGGGCCGCGGTTATATGCGTGGCCGACCGCTGGTTTTCGCCATGACCGATTCTGCGTTCATCATGGGCAGCATGGGTTCTGTGGTCGGTGAAAAGCTGACACGAGCCGTCGAGAAAGCGACTGAACTATCGCTGCCGCTGATCATCATCAGTGGTTCGGGTGGCGGGGCACGAATGCACGAAGGCATCGTGTCGTTGATGCAGATGGGAAAGGTGTCCGCCGCGTTGGCACGTCTTCGTCGTGCCAACGGATTATTCATTTCGGTGATGACCGATCCGACGATGGGTGGAGTTGCCGCGAGCTTTGCTTCGCTGGGTGACATTATCATTGCCGAACCACGTGCACTGGTCGGTTTTGCCGGCCCGCGCGTCGTGCAGGCGACATGCAAGATCGATCTGCCGGACGGTTTCCAGACGAGCGAGTTTTTGCTGAAGCACGGTTTCGTCGATCGCATTGTGCATCGCTCAGAAATGCGGTCTGAACTGGCGCGGCTGATCGACTACGGCGGCCGGTAGCCCACAAACCGGCGAGCGGCAGGTGTCAGCCTGCCGGTACGTTGCGATTCGTTAGCGTTGAACATTGGTTGAGTCGCAGTTGTACCGGTGGGCTGACGCCACACCGCTCACCGGCGAGCGGCAGGTGTCAACCTGCCGGTACGTCGCGATTCGTTGGCATTGAACGCTGGTTGAGGCGCAGTTGTACCGGTGGGCTGACGCCACACCGCTCACCGGCCTTTTACTTCTTCTTCAGCGACTGCATGTACTCCACAACATCCGCGAGTTCCTGAGTGGTCATCGTCTTCTGCAGGTCGGCAGGCATCATGCTGATCTTTTGCTTGACCAATTCTTCAACATCCGATTTCTTGAAAGTTCGCACCAGAGCGTCGTCGCCTTTAATGCTTATTTCTTCGTCGGTGTTGCTGGTCAGCATTCCATTGACCGTTGTCCCTGAGGCCATGACGACTGTCCAAAGCTCAAAGTTGTGACTGATGCCGGCACTCGGGTAAAGCACGGATTCGAACATCGCTTCGCGGCTGAGTTTGCTACCGATTTCCGTCAGGTTCGGCCCGATCTCCCGGCCCATGCCATCCACCACATGACACTTGTGACAGGTGCCGGTTGAGAAGAACACCATCCGTCCGTTGGGCAGATTCCCCGCCAGCTTCGTCAGTTCGCTGATGGGCAAAGTCGGCATGTTGTCCTTTGACGGAGGCAGCGGGAACAACCGCTGCGCGGCCGCACGGGCTTCCCGCGATGGAGCACTGTGCAGCGCCGCCGCGACAGATTGTTCCAGCTCCGGGTCGAGAGTCTTCGCGTCCACCTGCTTCACGAGTTCTTCAGCTCCATTGTTAACCTTGGACGCTGCTTTCACGGCCGCTCGACGGACGTCGATGTTGACTTCCGTATTTTTCACAACTGGCAACAGAACACCGTTGATCGCACCACTCTGCGAGTTGCCCATGGCTTCTGCAGTCGCAATCGCGGCAGCAGTATCATCGCCTCGCAGTGCGTTACCGATCAGATCCCATTGCTTGAGTTCCAGGAGTGCAGAAATCGCTTCAACTCCAACTTGATCCGCTGGTGAGGATTGCGCCAGTGAAATGAGATCACCATACCGCTCTCGTCGTTCCAATCGCCTGACCAATCGCACGAACTGAGTTGTTCCGGCGACCTTTTCGAGAATTCCGTCCAGCGCGGTCACTGCGTTGGAGTCGGCAGCGTGAGCCGGAGTAAGCCTTGCGAGAGCTTCTGTTGCAACCACGACCGTAGCTGTGGGGTTCATTTTCGCGATGTGTTCTTTCATTAACAGCGACATACAGAGTTGAGCAACGTCATCCTTGTCTTCAAAATCGAGGCTTCGAAAGAAACGAGGCAGGCTCTCCAGAATTGCAGTCTCGCCTGGATTCGTTTTCGGATATGTCGAAAGAAACCCCAGGATTGCGGACTTGGCCTGGATCGCATTTTTGCCTCGCGCTCTCCAAATGATGTCCATAATCGTTGCGGGCGCCTTTTCGATCATTGGCAAACCTGCGTCCCACCCAGACTTTGAATCTGAATCAGCAGCAATCCCCAGCGCTTCCAGATACCACCGATCTCGTATTGGATAGGCAGCGGCCAGAGTCGTCCAGAGCATGACTTTCTTCGGTTCAGAAACGAGCCGCAACGCAATCGCACACTCGCGCCGTACCTGCGGTGACTCATCCTTCACCAGCTTTTCCACAACCGGAATCACATCCAGTCCCATTCGACGTGCGAGCCGAATCGCGGCAATTCGAATGTCCTTGTCCTTGTCACGGGCAGCAAGATCGACGTATTTCTGACTCTTCCCATCGATCTGCCCCAGCAGCCACATGGCTCGTGAGCGGAAGCGGGGATTGGGATCTGACTTAAACATCTTCGCCAGCACCGCCTCAGCAGCAGCGCCGGATTCTTTCAGCTTCGTAAACGCCAGATAGCGGGTCGCATTGTTTGGACTCTTCAGAGCTGCAGCGGCTCCTTCGACAGTTGAAAA
>JAYSPO010000423.1:0-5440 GCA_043722015.1 Candidatus Kuenenia sp.
CTCTGGCCAGTGCCCAGCACCGAACCCTGTTCATCGCTTGACGCAGCTTGTGACAACATCGATTGCAGGGAAGGCGTCACGGCGGAAAATCCGATGACGACGATTGGCAAAATGAACCATAGTGCCATCGGAGGCAGAATTTTCATCCCCGTAAAACCGATCAGTGAAAACCCAATCGTCATCAGCGTCACACCGATCAATGCCATGCGACGTTCGCCAAGTCGCGGCAGCAGACGACGCACAAGCATTCCCTGTCCGATCGACAACACAAGTCCGACATAGGCATACAGGAGAAAATTCCATTGAGTGCTGTAGCCAAATTCGCTGGTCAGCAGTGACAAAGTGCTTTCAAACTGCGCAAATCCAAAGGTAGTAATAAACACGGCGAACAGAATGATTGACATTCCCGGTGTCGAAAGATGCCGGACGGCTTCACCCGGCCGAAACGCGCGGTGTGATGACCGCTGAGCCGATTCGGATGGCCTCCGGGATTCCTGAAGTTTCACCGTCGCCAGCAGGAATGCCAGCGCGGAAAGTACTGATGCCACATATCCGGGCATCCCGGACGGCGGTGCCAGCAGACGATGTTTGAGATCGACTCGAGGCAGAGGTGTCTTCAGCAGCGAAGCGATGCCTTCTGTGTTGGCATCGGAGATCGTGGAATCCTGAAACACCTCAGCCAGAAATTGTTGCTTAGAGACGGGCGTGGTGTCATCTTTCCAGGACTTCACCATCTCCCATTGCGGATCATTCAGCGCGACGGCGGCGTCATTTGAAACGCAGATCGCACCGATCAGGGGGCCAAATGTAAACCCGATTCCGAATGCCGCACCGATCAACGCCATGCCCTTGCCGCGACCTTCCACGCCGGTACAGTCCGCAATGACGGCCTGAGCTGTCGAGATTGTCGCTCCGGCGATGCCCGCTCCGATTCGTGTCACGTACATCCAGACCAACGGACTGAATCCCAGAATCAAAGCATCGCGGCCCTGAGCGGACACGAACCCAAACAGTCCGTAAGAGATTGTCGATCCCGCCAGTCCGAGTAACAGGATCGGTCGTCGGCCGATACGATCGGACAAACTGCCCCACATCGGCGCGAAGATAAACTGCATGGCAGAAAACGATGCCATGAGCATTCCAAGTTGCCAACCGCTCGCGTTGAACAGGGCTCCGTAGCGTGGCAGCAGCGGCAGCACAATCCCGAAACCCAGCAGGTCGATAAAGACCGTCAGGAAGACAATAAACAACGTCGCCTTATTCACCGAAGACGCTGCAGGTTGCGCAGCGGGAGCAGCATTGGACACAGAGACTTCTTTCACAGCAGAACTGAGTCGTATTTCGACTGTCTGAAATTCGCTTGTAGTCCCGGCTTTAGCCGGAAAATGGGCTGAATGTTCATGGTTTGGCAGGCTGAATTTTCGCCTAAAGGCGGGACTACGAACAAACTGGGACCGTCGAATTATCGCATTGTCTGTAACCGGATTCGTCAGAATTCGGGAGGTTTCCTACACTAACGTTTCATAATCCACATACAAGCCCATGCCAGCAGCGGGAACAGCACAAAGATCAGCGCGAAGGCGATCAGATTGGATCGACGATTGTCAGGCCAGCGTCCCATGCAAATTGTTTACCCTGTTATCTGTTCGTCCGTTTCAGGGACAGCGTCGCTGGACGGATCGAACCATTCGTCCTTGAACACAATCCGTTTCTGATGCTTCATCGCCAGGTTTGCCGTGAGCGCCATGATGGCATCGGCCATGGCGACGCGGCCATTGCAACGCAGTTTGTCAGTCCCCAGTTTGTTGCTCACGCAATAACAGAAGTGCTCCATCTCTTCTTTGTAGCCACGGCTGACTTTGTCGCCCATGCCCGCCTGTGCCATCGCACCGGCCGCTGTCGGAGCCGCTGTATTGTAGCTGTCAAGCGCCGGTCCGCCGCCCTTGGCGTTGTCGATCACCCACAACCGCTGATCCAGTCCGCCACCACTGGAAGGGCTCTGTTCCTTATAGAGCAACGCTTCTTTTTCTTCCTTCATGATGAGCGTGCCACGGCTGCCGAAGACAGTTTCTCCGTAGAATTCCTGACGATTCGTGCTGATCGAAGAATACGTCACGATCGCGATATCTTTCTTTTCTTCATCATAAAGTCTGCCAGGAAATTCCAGCGTCACATAAATATGGTCATCAATGTCGCGGTCATCGATCCACTTGTCTTCCGGACCAAGTCCTTTGACGCCGTAGAAGTTCTTTCCGCCGTAGCCCTGGACAGCCAGCGGATGCTTCTTGCCCAGGAAAATACTGGATGCATCCATCTGATGGCTGCCGAGTTCCGCCATCAGTCCGCCGCCCGTCTTATTGTACAGTCGCCAGTCAACAAGCTGTTGCGCACTGTCGTAGCCCAGTTCCCTGAGCTTGCCGGATTTTTCGAGTTCCAGCAGATGCTCGCGCTCCGCAGTCGGCGTATCTTCCCATTTACGCCAGCTGTCGCGTCCGGGGAAACTGTTGTTGCGGTGCCACTGAGCGCGGATGAATTTGATATCTCCCAGCAGACCCTTTTTGATCAGATCGTTTGCGTTGTCATACAGCACGCTGTAATGACGCTGATGCCCGACCGCCAGCAGCAGGCCTTTCTCTTCGGCCTTGCGAATCATCTGCTTGCATTCAGTGATATTGTGAGCCATCAGTTTTTCGGTGAGCACATGCAGTCCGGCATCCAGGCAGGCGATCGCAATCGGTGCGTGCTGGCTAAGCGGTACCGCAATCACCACCATGTCGAAACTCACTTTGCCGTCAGCTCGTGCCTGCAGCAATTCGATGTGACTTTCAAAGACCTGAACGGTGCCAGCCTTGTCCTGTCCCAGCTTCTTAATCAGCCCGATTCGAGCTTCCGGGTGAGTTCCCCTGAATGTGTCTTCGATATTTGCCTTTCGCGGATCAGCGATCGCGACGACTTCCATATATTCCGTCGGATGCTCGGTCAGCAGCACGTTCGCTTCATCGCCGCAGCCGATAAACGCTGCTTTGATCGGAGAGCCATTCAACTTCTCATAATCAAAGTACAGCGCACCGAGACCAACCCCGGCAGCAGCCGTAGCTTTCATCATGTCGCGACGCGTCAGGCCGACCACTTCGTTGAAATTGTCTTTCCCAATCTGAATCTGCTCAGGCGTGATTTCCACAGTCATCATCTCCACTATATTTTTGATCGTTCGTTGAATTTTCAGACGTAGGCGACGTCGCTCCGCGACTCGCATTCCACTTCACTCACATGCCAAACCAGAGCCACGCAGCGGTTTCCATCAATCGTCTTTGAGGGAAGAACCACGTTTTCGCCCATGAATCTCAGTCGGCGGAGCGACTGAGCTACGTAGGCGACGTCGCTCCGCGACTCGCATTCCATTTCACTCGTACGCGAAACCAGAACTCCGCAGCGGTTTCCATCAATCGTCTTTGAGGGAAAAACCAAGTTCTCGCCCATGAATCTCAGTCGGCGGAGCGACTGAGCTACGGGGTAACATCCCATACATGACTATTTCTTTGACACAGCTTTCGCCATCTTCCGTCTGGCGAAAAATCCAGCGACCAACTTATCCAATCCAAACCAATAGCCCGTGGGAACTGCAGCCAAGGCCAGCAAGGCAAAGACTTCAATCAGGTTCTTATTCACAATAAAACTATGTTCCGGACCCGGTGCATCGGGCACGCCGGGCAGCGGCGGCATCGCCAGGTAAAAGCCAAACACCATGAATGCGGCTGAGAAGGCTGCGAAGCGTGAGAACAGTCCGACAATCAACAGAATCCCCAAGCCTGCCAAGCCTGCGATCGTGAGCAGGTCAACAACACGAATCGGCGACAGTGGCGGCGACAGCGGGCCACGAGCCAACTGAGCGACCTCTGGAATCTTCAACGCCTCTTCTTTCAGTTCCTTATCCATTGCCATCACCGGCCCAGCCAGATCACGTGCCTTCGCACGAGCATCTGACCAGATGCGATTGAGGTGATCCTGTTCAAAGTTAAGTTCGGCTGAGGCCAGCCGATCTTCGTAACGATGCACCATTTCGTCGTACAGTTTGATCTGTCCAATGCGGCCATCTACCAGACCAGCGTTATCCGGATCGCCCAGCAGATGAGCACGCATACGTTCCTTGTATGACAGTCGACTGGCGCGAGCGAAAGCTTCATCGAGTGCCTTGCGATACTTATCGTAGTCATCGCTGGCGCGATCGGCGACTTGCGCGTCCAGACTGGCTTTTTCAGAAGCCGTCATTCGCCGCTGTCCATCAATCTTCAGCCGTTTTCCCGCAGCGTCGAACGAGACGGTCTTGTCCAGTTTTAGTGCAGCGAAATCGACGCCCTCGGGCAACTTCGTTATGTCCAGCACCGCGTCATGGCTGCTGGCACCGTCAATCAGTTTTGTCAGCTGAGCCTTTTGCCCATCGCTCAGCTGATAGTGACTGCTGAAACGTTGATTAAAATTATCCCAGCGCGCGGCCACGCTGTCCGGATCCAGCCATGACTTATCGTCTGGATCTCCGGACATAGAACGAAAGAGATTGCGAAACGGGCCTTGAGCACTCTTCAGGTAGCCGTCAGATGACCACGGCGACTGTGTGCTGAGCGTGTCAATTTTCCACATGCCCTCATAGAGCAGTTGCCAGCCAATGCCAACTCGCAAAACGACGAGCAGCACGACAGCGGCGAGCGAATATCGGCGAATATCAACCACAGGAGAAAATCTCCGATTTTTGTCTGAAAGTGCGTTCGAATTCAAAGCCTCAAGTTCTCATGATCTGTTCTTCGTCCCAGACGATGAGTTCTTCAGGAATGTTGATAACGGTCGGCTGGACTTTGTTTCCCTTATCCGGAAAGGGCAACAGGATAGCACCGACGTCCGCCCAATTCTCGCAACAGCGTCGGGCTTTTTCGACTCCCATTACGAAAAATGCGGTCGAGAGTGCGTCAGCCAGGGCCGCTGACGGGGCCAAAACCGTCACGGACAGCATTCCATCGACTGGCCAGCCTGTTCGCGGGTCCAGAATATGCCCATAGCGTTTTCCTTCATGTCGGAAAAACTGGATGTTCGATCCGCTGGTTGCCATCGCCTGATCGCAAAGCAGCAGTGTTCCCAGGCGTTTTTCGGTGAAAAGCGGATTTCCGATGCCAACCGGCCAGCCGGAATGGCCATTGTGTCCTCCTTGCGCCAGCAAGCTACTGTGTCCGCCGTGCAGCAGAAACGAGTCAGGGCCATGTTCGAATCGGCCCAGCCAATCGCGGGCTTCGTCGATCGCGTAGCCTTTTCCGATCGCTCCGGGGTCGAGCACAATTCCCGTTTTACGAAACGCCACGCTTTGCGAATCAATGTGCAGATCGACGTATTTTAGCCCGGCCTGCGTCAACGCCGCATCGATTTCTGCCTGTTCGGGAATCCGATGATCGCG
>JAYSPO010000424.1:0-1973 GCA_043722015.1 Candidatus Kuenenia sp.
GCGACGTTTTAGAAGCGAAAACGTTCGGGGCAAAAAAATGCATGGGCAGAAAAATAGCAGCCATTTTTTTGCCCAACATTTTTTTGCCCATAATGTTGACGCCAGAAGATACATCTTAGCCCGGCGGCGGATCGTTGAAAAGAAAGGGCGTACCACGAGTCCGTGCTCTTCGTTTTTCAGGGCTTTAAAATGGATTCGAACATGCTCTCGACTTCCAGCGCGAGTGACATACAATCTTTTGCGTCTTTGAACGCATCGAGTCTCATTGATGTGTTGAATTTCTCGCGATAATCATTTGCGGGTTCCATCTCGCCAAGTTCTGAATAGCTCATCGCAAGGATGGCGTAATCGCCTGGAAAGACCCGAGGTGACAATGCCACCGACTTCAATGCTGCATCAATGGCTTCCCGGTAGTTGCCCATGCGATATTCGGCTGTGCCGAGCGAGTTGTAGTAGATCTCGCGCGGGTGTTGCCGAACCACCTCACGGAACTGACTGAGTTGCAGATCCGTGAGTGGTACCTGTTCGAATGCATCAGGAGTTTTGACACTTTGCCATGTTGCATTGTTCATCGTTTGAGCTTCAGCGGCACTGATTTCAGGCAATTTGCTGCCGCGTGGGAGCTGGAGAGATTCTTTAACGATGGTCGCGAGGTGAGAATCGACGTCGCGCTCTTCGTCTGCAAACTGAGAGACAAGTTGTTCGTAGGATGATTGCAAGCCATCGTAATATGACGCCTGATCAGGATCGTTCTGCAGCAGCAATGCATAATGGAAAACGGCGGCGTACCAGTTCGTTGCTGTGGTGGCAGCTTTCGCCTGCTCCTGATGCCAGAACGAATCGAAGCGCGCTTGAGTTTTTCGCCTTGCTTTTTCGTCGGGGGCATTCTTGTATTCCAGATCGACCAGCACGACGTTGTTGGATTCGGTGGTCACAAACCATTGACCGTCGGGAGAAGTGTGGATGATCACTTCCGGTGGCTCCCACCTTGCATCTGGAAGCGTCTCGCGAGTCGCGACATTCCAGGCTAATTTTTCATTTTCCGACTCCGAGTAGATTCGTGAACCATCAAGGCTGAAGGTCACGCTTGTCACCGTGTCGGTATGTTCGCTGAGGATCGCGGTTTCGTGCTTTTGTGGTGCGTCCCAGATTCGTATGTTACCTATTCCGGCGACGGCGGCGGCCAGCCGTGTGCCATCAGGGCTGAAGGTGACGGATTCAACACCATCTTTGCCTGGGAAAAAGGTCATGATCTCCTGACCGCTCAAAGTCTCGAATAGATGCACGGAATGGTCTGTTCCACACGCTGCGAACCGTTTGCCGTCAGGACTGAAGGCGACCCAAAATACTGCGCCGCTGCTGGCATGAGCGGTCGCAATTTGCTCGCCTGAGGCAACATCCCATACTCGGATCTTTGTGTCATAGCCGCCTGACACAAGTCGCTTACCCGCTTGGTCAAACGCCACCGCGCTCACGAGCCCGGTATGTCCAGTGAACGTTCGTATTTCACTGCCGGTCTCTACGTCCCACAGCTTGACCGTGTTGTCATAGCCTGCGGACGCAAAGCACGAACCAACCGGGCTGAATGCAACACCGTAGACCGTACCCTGATGGCCCGTGAGCGTGGCGGTTTCCTCATGTGCCTGCGCGTCCCAAAGTTTAATCGTTCCGTCCCGACTTGACGACACGAGTCTGTTACCGTCCGGACTGTACGCGACTCCGGTCACCGAATGGGTATGCCCTTTCAAGACGGCGACTTCTTCACCCGTTTCGGTGTTCCATAGGCGAACCGTGTTGTCATCCGCTGCCGAAGCAAGCCGCGTCCCGTTCGGGCTAAAGGACAGTTCGTTAACTTTAGCCGTATGCCCATTCAACCTGAACTTCGCATCGCCCGTCTGCGCGTCCCGCAGGATGACCGATTCTGATCCCGATGCGAGTTGCCTGCCATCCGAACTAAAGGCGACGCAATGCAC
>JAYSPO010000425.1:0-3697 GCA_043722015.1 Candidatus Kuenenia sp.
ATTTTCGGCGATATGCACGAGGACGCGATTCAACTCGTGCGTGAACCCTTCGGCAATTCGCTCATCCACCCGCGCGGCGAACCAACGGCGCGCTTTCAGGTACTCGCGACTGGCCGTGCGGTCGAAGTTCACTTCTGCACGACATGATCGCCCTACCGCTGAGACTTCAGTACCGACCACGGCACACCGGTGGAAGGGTCCGCTTCCCAATCGGCGAAACGACGGTCCAACTCTTCCGCCCCACTGTCGTCGCGCACCTCACCCACTTCGGGGCTGAGGCTGTCGAGCAGTTCCTGAACGACCTGGGCACGTTCGCCTTCGGACAGTTTCAAGGCATCACGAACAATCGTTTCTCGTGGCGCGACCATGGTCAGTTCTCCTCAACGGCGGGGTTGCTCTGGTTGATCAAGCTATCAACTCGGACGTGCCACTGCTTGTCGGCTGTGGGACAAGCCGTGCGAGTGGTGAGCCGATCCTCCATCGGCACTGCTTGTCCCAAAGCCGACCAGCAGTGGCACATTTTTGAGACCGCGAACTGAGTGAGCAGGCACCCACCCCGCTTATGATCGTAATACCACCCGATAGTCAGCGTTGGCAGATTCCCAGACATCAATTCCCTCGAAGAGCAAAGTGACTGCGAAATCGGCTTCACTGAACGCTAGCCGTAGTTCACGCTCAAGGAGATCGTCATTGATAGGGATCGGCTTTCGATCGTCGGTCTTCGATTTCTTCGTGCCAATGGTGAAGCGAAGCGCAAAAACTAACAGCTCTACGCAATCATGTCCTCGTGCCATATCCCAAATTTGCGTTGTATGGCTCACCGCGGTCGAAACTTCCTGCCGAATTTGCGCGGCCAGTTGAGAATCGTGACGCGACGACTTGTTCATCACTGATCGGATCAACTTGGTCAGGTCAATTTCGAGGCTCTCGCTGTCAACAAAATCCTTGAAGGTCAAGCCTTCAAAGTTCAGCCCCAGATTCTGCCGCGCCGAAATCAGTAGCAACGACCCAATCGGCAAGCAGGCTTGCGCCAGCAACGTGGCCAAGACGACCTGCGGCTTGCGGGTTGCGAGGAATGCCGAGAGTTTCATCTCGGAGGAATGCTCTGCAACCACACGGTCCAATGCCTGCGACCGAATGAGCATCATCTCCAAGTCGTGGCCGTCGCAGAACAGCATGTTCGGTTCTGTTTCCAACGTTCCTGTGATTCGTCCAAAGTCTGCGTCCACGATCGCCAACACACCGGGAAACTGCACTGCATTCAGTACACGCAACACGGCAACTGCACGCTGGCGGTCGTGTGCAGCGAGAACATAGCAGTGTTCGTGATCGGCAAACCGTTCGAGAAATCGGGCGTCGGTGGCACCTTCCACGATCAACACAGCGCGCGGGTCAAGCGCGCGCGCCATGCGAACTTCGCCAGCTAGATCGTCACTGTCGATGTACTGTCTCATCACTGCGGGCCTTTTAGCTCCACCGTCAGATCCCAGCGGTTACTGATGATCTGCGGCGAGTGTGTGGCAATAAGGAAATCGACCTTGGAGAGTTCGGCGATCCGTGCCAAGTCCTTCAGAAACGGCTTTTGCCAAGCCACATGCAGCGAGATTTCTGGTTCGTCGATCAGAACCAACGAGTCAGGCTGTGTAAGAAACAAGAGTTGATACAGGATCACGACTTCGTGCTGCTCGCCGGTAGACAACGCCGTCGGCGGCAATTCCTGATCCGATTCGGTTTGAAACACCAAGCCTTGGCTCTTGTCGATGCGCACCTGTTTGAAGAGAAAGCGGCGATTGAGCAACTCGCGAAACAATTCGATGCGTTCTCGCAGATCGCGGAAAACTTCGAGCTTTTGTTTCATGTCGTCGATGTAGACGGACAACACTCCCAGTTGCGATTCATTGGGCTCTGGCAGCTTGTCGAAGCCCTCTTGAGACAATTGTTCAAGCAAGCCAGCGTGGTTCAGATCCTTCCGTTGTTGATCCAGTGCAGCCAATTGGTCCTTGACGTCTTTCAACGACAAGGTGGAATTTCGATTCGCCGACATGATCCGCACCGGAAAGCTCCTGTCCATTGTCTGAGAGAGCTTCGCGTACTCTGATTGCACTCGCTGAATTCGCTCGGCCAGTTCGTTGGCATACGTTGCAACTGCTGGTGCGGACGCAAACGGACGTCGCCGAATGGTCCGTGAATTTTGAGGCATCGTGGGCGACTCAAGACGATTCGCTCGAATGAAATATACTTGGACTGAATCTTGAATTTGTTGCAGCCAGTCCGGTGTTTTGTCGGACCGATGCTCAATGGGTAGATATTCCGCGTAACGGTCAATAATTTCGGCTGTGTCGAGTTGTTCACCGGTTTGGGAGTCAAACCAAGCGTCTTCGTCAATGCGTTGCAACCAGGGAATCCGCTCGTCGATGAAGTGTCTTGGCAGTTCAAGTCGCGCTTCCAATCGTTGGTGCCACTCCCATTCATGCTTACCAGACACAATTCGCAGTCCCGGTTTCATTGTCTTAGCGCGTGGCTCTGGAACCGTCTGCTTAACGCGAATCGTGATGCGATCATCCAACTCAAAGCTGACGGATTCAAAGGGTACGTTCCGTAACATCGAATAGTGCCGCTCAAAGAGGCCAGCGACAAGACGAAGGATCGCAGTCTTTCCGAAACCATTCGGTCCGTGAATGATCGTGATGCGTTCGTCGTTCAATTCAATTCGATGGTCAAAAACGCCGAAAAGCTTTTCAACCGTGATTGCCTTAAGCCTTCGTGTGGGCTTCGACAACGCTTCGTTCATTTCTCTTATCCCCTATTTGAACTGGTTGTATCGTAGGTGTTTTCTGGCATTCGCATTCACCCTTCCACGCCCCGTTCTAGCGGCTGGATGGCTGGGGTCGAGCGTTTTCACTCGTCCCCATGATGTTGCTCAACTTTTGGCCAATTTGATTCCGAGAACTTCGGCGGGGTGGCCGAACTTGGAGCGAGCTGGACCAACCGTGGGAATCTGGAAAAAAAGCCGTCACAATCACTTGATCGCAGCCACTGGTTGCTGCAAGGTTGCCGCGTCGAGGGCTTCATACGCACCGAAATCGTTGAACCAGAATCGCTTGGCCAGACGATAAACCCAGCTTCGTTCGGGGATCTCCTGGCCGGGGCCGTATTGCGATGGACGCGACTGCATGGCGGTGAGTTCGGCCAGCGCGGTCTTCCGCGCGGTCTGGTCGCCCGCCTGGTGGCTGACCACCAGTTGATGCAGCAGGTCGGGGCGTTCGAGCACGATGCAGCCTCGCGTGGATGACGCGGCGACTTGACGGAAATCCTTCAGGAACTCGGACTGGCCGATGACATCCTTGATGTGCCGCTTGTCGTAGATCGATTCCTTCGCGAACTGAATGATCGGGCACGGTTCGATCCCTCCCCACGGGTTGATGTGGTGAGTCAATCCTGATGCGGCGGGGCAGAGAGCCTTGCCCTCACCGTCGTAGTAGGCGTCGATGATGCCGATCGGTTTCTTGACGCGCATATCGACGACGAACCGGCGGATGCGCAGTTGCTGCTCGCGGGTCAGCGACAGTTCCGGCTGCGGGTTCGGGCCCATCGGTCGATAGACGTGGAACCACGAATACATCACGCCCATTTCAATGAGGCGGTCCAGCCAGGCTTCGTTGACGAGATCGTCGATGTTCGTCTGGCAAACGCTCGT
>JAYSPO010000426.1:0-23878 GCA_043722015.1 Candidatus Kuenenia sp.
CTCCTGCGTTCAAAAGCCCCGATCATGGAATGTCTCATGGCGGAGACACTGGAGTCTCGTGGGCTTGGATATGTGATCATCGCACGACGTGTTTCCACCGGCGAAATCCTCCTCAGTAATTTCCTTGTGGACCGCTACTGTCTGGGCGTCAAAAATTGCTTCGCACAGTTTGTGTATCCATCGCAGTACCAGGAGATGCTGGACGGCATGACGGCGCGGAACATGGAATTTGTACGAATTGATGCTCCGTCGGCCCGTCGTCTGGTCGAAGACGCGGTGGCGTTTGCGGCGAGATATGATCTCAAGCCGCATCCGGACTACCGCACGGCAAAGCTGATTTTTGGTGATATCGATGCGTCTGCCGGCCAGCAGCTTGTGGAAATGGGAAGAGACGGCAAACCATTCTACGTCTCGGGCCCGTTCGAATCGGAACGCGACAGCATGGAGATTCTGAGTAAGCTCGCCACTGTCGGTGGTCAGGATGGATTCCACCACATGACGCAAGTGTCCAGAACCACGGCCATGCAACTTCTGGGTGAATCGGAGATTCTCGCGATCGAATCCGATGAGTTCGACGAACATGATGACGTAGACGACGCCTCTGAGTACGAATTCGACACCGACGGTGCGGGATGCGACAGTGAAGCCGCCTGAGCGGTGGTGGAAGTAAGACCGCTGCTGTTTGAATTGCAACGTACGCCAAAGACCGTCACACTGCGGGGGGCTATTGATCCTCACACCCGTCATCGCAGTAGTTCTGACATGCTTTCGCGACTTGCAACCTACACACTGTTTGGCATCGAAGCGCGTTTGGTCGAAGTCGAAGTCGACATTTCGCCAGGCGCGCTGCCAAAAACCATTCTGGTCGGACTCGCGGAAGCCGCGGTCAAAGAAAGCGTGCATCGGATCGAACGCGCGCTGGTCAACAGCGGCTATCGACGACCTGACGATCGCGTCGTGATCAATTTGTCCCCGGCAGATCTGCCCAAGGACGCCGCGTCACTGGATCTGCCGATTGCACTCGGATTACTGACCGCCGACGGGCAGGCCGAACAGGACTTCAGCCGCAAAGCCATTTATATCGGTGAGCTGGCCCTCGACGGAAGTCTGCGTGCCGTCAAAGGTGTCCTGTCGATGGCACTTGCCGCGCGGGATTCCGGACACACCCACATTGTCGTGCCGGCCGCAAACGCGATGGAAGCTGCGGTTGTCGAAGGGATCGACGTCATCGCCGTCGGCACCCTGGCTGAAGCCGTTGGCTTTCTGACGGCGCAGTTGCCTCTGGAGCCCGTCGTCTTCAGTTGGGACCACGCGCGACGAGACTTCGGTGGCTATGAAATCGACTACGTGGATGTCAAAGGTCAGGAGATGGCCAAACGTGCGGTCACGGTGGCGGCTGCCGGAAGTCATCATCTGCTGATGATCGGATCACCCGGTACCGGCAAGACATTGCTGTCGCAGCGACTCTGCACGATCCTGCCCGAACTGGAACCCGAAGAAAGTCTTGAGACAACGCGAATTTACAGTGCGGTCGCCCAATTGGAACCGGGCCAGCCGCTGTTGCTGCGGCGACCGTTTCGATCGCCACATCACACGATCAGCGAGGCGGGGCTTGTCGGTGGTGGAAGCATTCCGCAGCCGGGTGAGATCAGTCTGTCGCACAACGGGGTTCTGTTCCTGGATGAACTGCCTGAATTCAATCGGCGAACATTGGAAGTCCTCCGTCAACCGCTCGAAGATCAGAACGTGACGATTTCCAGAGCCATGGGAAGCGTGACGTTTCCTGCCAGTGTGATGCTGGTCGCGGCGATGAATCCATGCCCGTGCGGGTTTCGCGGTGATCCGAAACGCAGTTGCAACTGCACGTCGCTGCAGATCGAACGCTATCTGAGCCGGATCAGCGGACCTTTGCTGGACCGCATTGACATTCATATCGAAGTGCCCCCGGTACCCTTCAGAGAACTGTCTGATACTTCCGAAGGCACGTCGAGCGAAACCATGCGGCAGGCTGTTGTCACTGCGCGAAAGCGACAGTCCGCAAGATTTCAAGGCGAATCCACACGCGTCAATGGCAAGATGAAACCACCGCAGATCCGTAAGCATTGCAAGTTGCAGCCGGATGCCGAAAGCCTGCTGCAGCACGCGATGGAAGAAATGGGTCTGTCAGCTCGCGCCCACGACAAAATTCTGAGAGTCAGTCGCACGATCGCTGATCTTGAAGAATGCGATGCCATCTGTTCGGTGCATCTGAACGAAGCCATTAATTATCGCACGCTCGACCGAAACTACTGGCAGCAGTAAGGGGATCACGAGCGCATCTTAGAAGTGCTGCCGAGTCGATTATGACGATGTGAATATCCTGCGCGCAGAACTGATGCTGATCGCTCGGTTTTGGCCGCGTGTTTCTGCAGCGGCCTCCATGGACTTTGGACGACCGACGCTGGAACGGAACCATTTTCGGAAATTCACTACGCAGTCAACCCACAGGTCAGTCGAGATCCCAGGACGCTCAAACAGCGGTTCCAGATTCGCTGGCATCGAGCCGCGTTTGTCATTGCGGATCTGACGACCCGTCCAGTCCAGCAATTGCAGGTAGTCACCAAGCCCCATCGACAGACAACCTTTGCTTGTGTCCGTGGACAGTCCGTGAAAGTCACAAGGATTCCAGCCAGGCGGTCAGCAGTGTGTGATAGGATTTCAGGTCATCTTTGTGAGTCATTTCCGTCACGGTGTGAATGTACTTCACGGGGCACGCCAGTGAGATGGTTCTCACGCCACTGCGGCTGCGTTGAATCATGGATCCGTCCTGACCGCCGCGTGGGAGAATGGCGCGTTGGCACTTGATGGAGTTTGCTTTCGCCACAGCTTCAAATTGTTCCACCAGACCAATATCCGAAATCATGGACGAATCCATGACGTGCAGGCAGACACCGTCACCAGCCACGGACACGCGATCTTCGTCGGGAACACCTGGAGTCTTACAGCACAGTGTCGTATCACACGCAACGCCGATATCCGGCTGCACGCCATAGGCCGCACCCTGCGCGCCGCGGCAACCGACTTCTTCCTGCACCGTCCAGACCGCATGGATTTCGCAGTTGTGATGCTTGAGGGCCTCCAGCGCTTTGAGCTGTGCCCAGCAGCCAACGCGATTGTCCAGACACTGGCTGACGACTGAGTTGCCGACTTCTTCAAACGGCCCGTCGAGTACAACCATATCGCCAATGAGCACATTGCTTCGTGCCTGATCCCCGGTCAGGCCGAGATCGACGAAAAATTCCGTGACTTCCGGGATTTTCTTTTTGTCGGCATCGCTCGCGATATGAATCGGCTTTCCGGAAGCATTCATAATGCCTGGCAGATCACCATACGCAGTGCAGACGCGCACCTTACGCGCAAACAAATTCCGCGCATCGAAGCCACCTACCGGATTCAGGCGTAAAAAACCGGATTCATCGATGTGGCGGACGAGGAACCCGATTTGATCCATATGCGCCGCCAGCATGACCTTGAGGGGTTTCTTTGCGGCCTTACCGTTCTCCGGACGCGGCTTACGGACACCGATCAGCGATCCCATCGAATCGACCGTGACTTCGTCGAACAGTTTTTGCTTCGTCACATAATCCTGAATCACCTTACGGATCCGATCTTCACGCCCCGGAACCGAAGGAGTTTGGGTTAATGCCTGCAGCAGCTTCATGCCTGATCTCACAAGGAAAAAACAGAGATATTTTCTAAAACACGGTATGATCAGCGATTCGCCTCCAACTGGCAACTGTGCCTGTTGCAGGGAGTCGGAGATGTCTCAGCTTTGCTGCTGATTTCCATAATGGCAGAGAGTGCATATCATTGAGGCAATGAGGTCACCATCCGACCAATTTGTCGTCCATCATCCATTGCAGGCATGCTGCAGAATTGTAAGCCCATGAATTCAATCGGCCCGTTGAAGTTGCGTCAGACACTGTCGTTGAAGAAACGCCTGGTGTTCGGCACCGTGTTGGCGGGGATTGTGGTGGTGGCGTGTGAGTTGATTTCGTGGGCGGGGCTGCATCTGACTGACAAGCTGTTCTCAATGCAAAGGTTGAGACTAAAGCAGCAGCAGATCGCCGAAGGGCGCGCCGTATCGGATGGGGCAAGTGAATCGCTTCATCCCTATCTGGGATGGGTTCACAATCCGCAGCTGGCACAGCCGGAGAAGTATTCCGGCGGAGAGATACCTGTCAACTGGCTGGGATTCAAGGACGACAGTGAGAGCGTCTATCGCCGAGCTGATGATACATACATTGTCGGGATCGCTGGCGGATCGGTCGCATGGGGATTTTCATGGGAAGCCCAGGAGGTCCTGCGCGAAAAATTGTCCGCTCATCCGGCACTCAAAGGTCGCAGGATTCAGTTTGTCCGGATGGCGCTGCCCGGCTACAAACAGCCTCAACAATTGATGGTCTACAACTTTCTGCTGACGCAGGGGGCGGAGTTTGATGCGATCGTGAACATGGATGGCTACAACGAAACGGTCCTCACTATTCGCGAGAACGCCGAGTTAAACACGGCCATTTCGTATCCCCGCGCATGGCACGCGCGGGTAATTTCTGTTTCTGATCCACGCGTTTCGGCGGAAGCCGCGCGACTGCTGTACCTGCGCGGCAAGCGTCAGCAAATGGCGAGAGCGATTCTGGATTCCCGGTTTCAATGGTCCAGCACTTACAATCTTGTCTGGCATTTTCGCGACCAGTCCGCCTGCGGGGAACTGACGGATCTGGGTATCTCTGTAGGCAATTCGAAACGCCATAGCTTTACTACACATGGCCCGACCAACCGATTTTCCGGTGATGCACTTGAACCGGAAATTGCCGCGATGTGGCAACGCTGTTCGCGGCAGATGCACAATCTCTGCAAGGCCAACGGGACGCTCTACCTGCATGTACTGCAGCCTAATCAGTACGTACCGAATTCCAAACCGATCGGCGAAGCGGAACGCCTGGTGTGTTATGCTGAAGAAGAAGGTTCTGCTGTATTCGTGCGGTCGATGTTTCCGCGACTTCAGGAACTGGGACTTGCACTGGAAGCCGAAGGAGTGGAATTCAGTGACCAGACGATGGTCTTCGCGAATGTCGAGAAACCGCTCTACGTGGATTGCTGGTGTCATTTCAACGCAGAAGGTCACAGGCTCCTGGGTGCCGCTGTCGCGGATCGCTTGCTTCAGATACTGGACAAATCAAAGGCCGAAACAACGGTTGATCGTCGTTGAACCGGAGTCGCACGTGTCATTCAGCTTATCTCCCCCGCCTCGGACGGAGAAGGGAAGGGGAAAATTCGGTTCTAAGTCTGAACGGGGCTTAAAGCGGTTTCCGTCCGGGAGCAGGACTGACAAACGACTGGAATTCATCGCATGAAAATTTGGTTTCTGTCAGATACACATTGCGAGCATCAGGGCCTCGAAGTTCCGGAAGCCGATGCTGTCATGCACTGCGGCGACGAGTCGATGCATGGGAATGCGTGGATGAATGAGCCCGAGGCCAGAAGATTCTTTGAATGGTATTCAGCTCTGGAGATTCCCACAAAGATCTTCGTGCCTGGAAATCATTCCACGGCGATTGAACAGACGCTGATTCGTGGCAGTGATTATCCCGAGGTGACGTTTCTGATTCATGAGTCCATGCAATGGAACGGATTGAAGATTTTCGGATCACCGTACACGCCGAAGTTCTTTGACTGGGCGTACATGAAAGCTCGATCGGAGCTGGACATGGTCTGGCAGTCGATCCCGGACGACATCGACATACTGATCACGCACGGACCGCCGAAGGGAATCATGGACATGACGGCCGACATGCGCACCGGAGAGCCAGTGCATGTCGGATCGAAGTCGCTGATGCGACACGTTGAAGATCGCATCAAACCCCGCATCCATGCCTTCGGACACATTCACGATGAACGCGGAATCAGCAACTTCGGGACGATTACTTGTGGGGATACACAGTTCATCAATTGTGCCTGCTGCGACCTGAGAGGTCGCCTGGTACACAACGGATTCGTCGTTGAGATGAGTCCCAAAGGGGCTACGGAAGCGACGTAGGTGTCAGTTCTCCGCGAGCGATCGGCAGGGTTCCGGCGAGCAGTCCCTGGATGATTTTTGTCATATGGGGAATATTGAGTTTTGCCACTTCATCCGTGGGCTGATGATAGTCGTTGTGCAGCGAACCGGCGGAAATGCTGTGGGCGATCACACCCTTTGCGACAAACGATGCGTTATCGCTGCGTGCGTAGAGCATTTCGCTGAACTTCTCATGCTGAAAAATTGTCACGTCTGCTCGCATGGCTCCGACAGCCATTTGGGGGCCGAGAGTGGAATGAGGCCAGCCCGTGCCCCACGCCTTGCCGTCCGCATTTTCTTCAGGACGGCCGATCATTTCCAGATTGATGTTGCAGACGACATCGTCGAGTTTCCACAGCGGATGTTCGGCAAAATACCTTGATCCAAGCAATCCTTTTTCTTCGCCCCAGAAGGTCATGAAAATCACGGATCGCTGCGGGCGCTCTTTCAACGCTGCAATGGCATCCGCAAGTGTCAGCACGGCCGTAACGCCGGACGCATTGTCATCAGCACCGTTGTTGACCTTGTCGTCGCCACGACCTGCCGGGCCTATGTGATCCAGATGAGCAGAAATGATCACCGCTTGCTTCGCTGCCTCCGGATCACTGCCGCGCAGCACGCCCACAACGTTGTGAACGGGAATTGCCTGCCTGACGTTGGCGGGAATCTCCAAAGTGATTTCGCCTTCCAGAGCCTGCATCTTCGAAATGAGCACGATCGCACACTGCGGTTCGAATTGAGCGGGAATTGACACGGGTTGCTGCTGCAGAGTGGCCGCTGCATCAAACAGAATGCTGTCGTCTGCAACTCGCACCAGCACAATCTTTGCACCTTGCCGAACCAGCGGAAGAGTTCGACGCACGTACGTGATTAATGCTCCGATGGGATTGTCGGCAGCCTGCGGTGGAAGTGGTAGTTCATCAATGACCACAATACTCGGTTTTTCCGTGCCGATCGCAGATTTGTTCTTTGCTGTTTCGTCGTGGGCGATACCGCTGACTTTGAGAACTTCGTTGATTCCGGTAAAGACTGTCAGGCGGACGTCTTTGCCAGAGCCAACTGACAACACTGCCTTCGAAACCGGGGCCGATGTGCGAAACAGTTCTGCCGTCTGGAAAAACGAACCGTCGGGACCAAGCCCTTCCAGGCCCGCTTTCCGAAACCGCTCGGCGACGAAATTTGCCGCGACGTCCAATTCCTTCGAGGGCGTATCGCGACCATTCATTTCGTCGGATGCCAGAAACGAAACGGTTTCCAGAACCTGCTTTTCCTGAATCGAACGCAGCACAGACTGCTCGTCGTCCGTCAGCGGTTTCACATCGAATTCCTCAGAGTTTGACGCAGATGGAATCAGCACCAGGACTGCGAGCAGGCAGATTGGCGAATTGCGGCGAATCATGTGAATCCTGACGCGGGCTTTGCCCGCAAACCAATGTGGACTGTCGTTCTAGTGCTCTGTCGAGCGTCGATTGATGGGTTGTGTGCCACTGGCTCTGCCGGTGCGCTCCCTTTGCATAAAGCACTGGCAGAGCCAGTGGCACACATCAATACACGACTGACAAGGCACTAGTTTTTGGGGCGCATTTTCGCTTAACGGCGAGGCGCAGGCGGAAACGGTCAACGACGCCTGCAGCTTGCCGTCAAACGACTAAGACGAAATTCCCGACTCATCACGCACTCCGGATTATGGACTGCCCGCTCGGCATTGGCAACTCGCGGCGATGTCTGAATGCAATGCATAATTTGTTCCAGTTGTGACGGTTCTGAGGCCGATGCAGAAAAGAGGCGAGTCCGGGCCGGATGAACGCATCGTCATCGCCCGGCAATTTTTGCCGATTCCTGCCATTTTTCGCTCGATGGCACGGGCGGAGTTAACAACCAACAGAGTCGCAGGCAATGACGCTCACAGAATATCGCATCGACACCGGATTCTTTGCAGGTCCGCTGGATCTGTTGTTGTACCTGGTGCGCAAGACCGAGATTGACGTCTGCGCAGTATCTTTGGCGAAGATCACCACGGACTTTGTGGCTTATATTGACGTTTTGAAATTCCTGGATTTCGACCTGATCGGCGACTTTGTGGTCGTCGCCAGCACGCTGCTCGAAATCAAGAGCCGTGAAGTTCTGCCGACGCAGATTCAGGTTGTCGATGAAGCTGAGGAAGAAGATTCCGGCAGTGATCTGATCATGCGATTGATGGAATATCGTCGTTACAAGGAGGCGTCAACATTGCTTGACCAACGCGCCTCAGAATGGCTGGAACGTTATCCGCGGCTCAGCAGCGATCGTCCGACAGCGAAGCGCGATCGTTCTGATGATCGCATCCGCGGAGTCGAACTGTGGGATCTGGTCAGCGCGTTGTCCCGCATCGTGCGGATGCCGGATATCGAACGCGAAGTCAGCATCCGGATGGACGAAACTCCGATGGCCGTTTATCAGGAACAGATTCGCGATCGTATCGCCGCAGAAGGCCGTGTCGCATTCAGTTCATTCTTCGCCGGTGAAAAAATTCAGTCCCGCATCGTGGGTGTCTTTCTGGCCATTCTGGAACTCATCCGCCACGAGCACTACCGCTCAGAGCAATTCATCGATTTCGATGAAATCTGGATCCTGCCGCCTCGGTAACTGTCGGCGTACGTAGAAATCCAGCGAGGCTTCGTGGCTGCGCCGCGCGCCTCAGACCGTTTGTCGGACTGCCGTCAGGACACAATAACTTTCGCTTCGACAGGGTTTCATGGCCAGGCGACGGACATGAATGTCCATCCTGCAAAAGATCGTACGGCCACCCTCAAAAAACTTGACTCATCTGCAACACATCTTCAACCGTCAGCAAAACCTAAGTAGCCAGCCATTTCTGAATCAGGGTGACTAATTCCCGGATCGATGTGCTCACACCCCAGACGCTGGCGATGAGCAATGCCGCCGTCGAAATGAACAGTGCTGTATCCCAGAGACGCCCCGGACGCAAGCGTTTGTCGGTTTCACGGAATCGAAAATAGAGGGCCGCGAATCCCAGCATCGGAAGCATCAGGCATTGTGTCATTCCGGCGATGGTGATGAGCAAAGTTGGTTTCGGCAGCAGCAGGAACAGGACAATACACAGCACCGGCAGAAAGGTTGAGATTCCTCGAACCAGGCGGCGGCGAGTGCCACTGTCAGCATCACTGGAACTCCAGCCAACCACTCCCGCGAAGTCGGCCATCATCCTGGCGTTGCCGGCGCTGGCGACGAGAAATGTCGAGTACAGCACCGCAACGGCACCCGACAGGAACAACCACTTGGCATATTCGCCAAAGATCGGGACATAGCTGCGAGCCAGCGTGCTGACCATTCGCATGCCTTCCGGATTACGCCCTTCTGCATGCAGCACGGCCACACCCATCAGATAAAACGCTGCCGTGGCCAGCGTGTAGATCACCATGGATGTAAAAGCATCGCACTTCATCACAAACAGCCATCCTTTGGCGCGACGAACCCATGATTCGTCCGCCGTCCTTGGTCCGACCGATCGTGCGTATCCTTTTTCCAGGCACCAGTATGGATAGCTGATGAGTTCCGTGGCGCCGACACCGATAATGCCAAAGGTGGCAAACGCAGTCACCAGCGCCCCCTTCCAGTCCCCCGTGTCCGGAAGCTGGAAACTCAATCCGTGCAGAAATTCCTTTCCGGAAATTGCATAGGTCGTTTGTTGGAGCGCAACGACGTTGCCGACAGTAATGAATGTGAACGCCACGACGAGTGCCACTGAGAACACTTCGATCAGCGTGTATCGTCCGACAAACAGAATCAGGGCTGTTGCCAGTCCGATCACGATTGCCCAGATCTTGTCGTCCAGAGTCCATGGATCCACGAGATCGTTGCCAAGTTCATCAACCAGAGGTTTGCCAGCCATTGACAGATCCAGCAGGATCTTTCCGCGATCACCCAGTTCAATAAGTTCTTCCTCAATCCTCTGCAGGCGTCGTGCGGCCTTTTCTGAAGCCGGCACTTCGCCGTTTTTCCATGCTGCGTGATCCTTGAGATCTTTTGCTGCCGGAACCTGAACGGCCTGCTGATAGTCGCCTGTGATCGGAAAGGTTATTGACACAGACTGGCTGACACCACCGAGAATGCCGCCCAGTTGTCCTGTCGATGTGGAAATCATGATGGCCCAGAATGCCACGATCCAGTTGATGCCAAAAATCTTCGGGCCGGGGACTCGATTGAGCGATGTTAACGTTGTCTCACCGTGGCTGATTGCAAATCGCCCAAATTCCAACTGGACGAAAACTTTCACAACGCAGCCCAGCAGGATGAGCCACAGCAACGAAATCCCGGCTTGAGCCCCGGTCTTCGTGGTCATGATCAATTCGCCGGAACCCACAATGTTGGCGGCAATGATCAGCCCCGGTCCGATCTGTTTGATAATTGCACCAAACGAATGCGGTGGATCAATGATTTGATCGGGCGAACGGCGATCCGGAGTCGCTGGCGTGTTATGAGTTGCCATATCGAGCAAGGGCCTGTCAGGTGTGGCGGATTTTAGGCGGGGAAACGCAGCATACCGAGATTTTCGTCCTGTGCCATGCAGCGGGATTCTCCGTAGCTTGACTCTCTGAGTCGAGTACTGTGACCGGCAGCGCCGTCGCAACACAAATCGACTCGGAGAGTCAAATTACGCGAAATACGCTCGATATCCGCGAGAACTCGTTTCCGGAGTTGCAAATCCGTACGCTCAGGGCTCGACCAATCCCCTTCAAACTCCGTACCATACGCGGCATCTGCGGGCTCCGCCCCGTTCGGCAGTCATTCGCCGGTACTATGCGAATGAGCCATTCATGCCCATTTTTGCGTCAGGTCGCTTCAGGCCACGCATGCCCTTTGACCACTTGTTTGTGCAACTATGGACCCGAAGTTCATCCGTAATTTCAGTATTATTGCTCATATCGACCATGGCAAGAGCACGCTCGCCGACCAATTGCTGCTGAAAAGCGGTACGATCACGCAGCGTCAGTTTCGCGAACAGATTCTCGATGACCTGGACATCGAACGCGAACGCGGCATTACCGTCAAGGCTCGCTCCGTCACCATTAACTGGACTCAGGACGGTCAGGAATATGAATTGAACCTGATCGACACGCCGGGTCACGTCGATTTTCACTACGAAGTCAGTCGCAGTCTCGCTGCCTGTGAAGGCGCGCTGTTGCTGATCGATGCATTCCAGGGTGTGCAGGCTCAGACGGTCGCAAACGCATTTGCGGCGATCGCTGTGAATCTGGAAATCATTCCGGTGGTCAACAAGATCGACCTGCCGGTCACACGCATTGATGAAGTCCTTGAAGAAGTCGAGACTGTTCTCGGGCTCGATGCGACAGATGCGCTTCGAGTCAGCGCGAAGGTCGGGCTGAACATTGAAACCGTCTTCGAAGCGATCATCAAGAAGATTCCGCCACCCAGTGGCACAGCCGACAAACCGCTCAAGGCACTGGTGTTTGACAGCAAGTACGACAACTATCGCGGCGTGATCACTTATGTCCGCGTGTTTGAAGGCTGCGTCAGGAAAGGCGACAAAGTTCGCTTTATGCGTGAAGGTGTCGTCAATGAAGTTCTGGAAATCGGTCAGTTTCGGCCTCACATGAAACCATGTGATGAACTCGGACCTGGGCAGGTCGGCTACATTCTGACAGGCTTGAAGGAACTCAGTCGAGTCACCGTGGGCGACACGGTCACGCTGTTCCACAATCCGGCCGACGCTCCATTGCCGGGTTATCAGAAGCCGAAGCAGATGGTCTTCTGCGGGATGTTTCCGCTCGATGCTACGGGCTTTGAGGCGCTGCGGGAAGAATTGCAGAAGCTGCAGATGAACGATTCCAGTTTCTCGTTCACGCCGGAATCCAGCGACGCACTAGGATTTGGATTTCGTTGCGGATTTCTGGGGATGCTGCACATGGAAATTGTGCAGCAGCGACTGGAAAAAGAACAGGACATGGATCTGATCCAGACTGCTCCCAACGTGACGTATCAGATCGTCAAGCGTGACGGCCAGGTGATGACGATCGATAATCCGCAGGACGTTCCGGACGCTGGCATCATCGAAGAGTTCCGTGAGCCGATCGCCAAGGTCAGCTATATCGTCCCGTCACAGCATGTCGGCACGATTATGCAGTTGTGTCAGGATCGACGCGGAGTTTTCAAGGGGACCGAGTACCTTGGACCGCATCGGGCTCAGATTGTTTACGAACTGCCGTTGAGCGAAATTGTGTATGATATGTACGACAAGCTCAAGAGCGTGACGTCCGGCTACGGTACGATGGACTACGAAGTCATTGGCTTCACCGCCGCAGATCTTGTCAAAATGGATATCCTCGTCAAAGGCGTCCGCGTCGATGCGCTCTCCACGATCGTCCACCGCTCGAACGCCGACCGTAGGGGGCGCTCACTGGTCAAACGCCTGAAAGAAGAAATTACAAAGCATCAATTCGAAATCGCGATCCAGGCCGCGATTGGTTCCCGAGTCATCGCGCGGGAAACCATCTCAGCCCTTAGCAAGAATGTGACCGCCAAATGTTACGGTGGCGACATTACCCGCAAACGCAAACTGCTGCAGAAGCAGAAAGAGGGTAAGAAGCGGATGAAACAATTCGGCGAAGTCGAAATCCCTCAGAAGGCATTTCTGTCCGTGCTGGAGTCGCAGAAGGACGATTAGCGCCAGGTCACAGCATCGCCCGGCGCGGAACAACGGGGCGAATACTTCGTGACATCTGAATCGCCCTGTGGTAAGATTCAGCTATGTCACCAATCGGCCCCACAATTGATCAATTGATTGAGCCCGTCGGCCAGTGCTTGACGGCTGAGGTTGCGGAACGTCTGGTCTCCTTGCGAGCCAATCCGGAATTGCAGCTTGAGGTTGACCGCTTGGCTGACAAAGCCAATCGCGGTACTCTTACAGAAGACGAACGTACTCAGTACGAGCAATATGTGAGTTTCGCACAATTCGTCACGCTGCTGCAGATTGAAGCGCGCGACCTGCTGGATAGCCGTTCCGGTGCTGCCTGATGGACGAGACCCTTCGTCAGTTTGTGCGCGAACGCGCTGGTCATCACTGTGAATACTGCCGCATTCCCCAGGACGCGGCCCCCTTCCTGCGATTCCACGTCGAACATATTCAAGCCACTCAGCATGTTTTAGACGACAGCGAATCAAATCTTTGCCTCGCGTGCCCTCGGTGCAACCTTCAAAAAGGGCCGAACCTGGCCACTCTATCGACCCCTGATCGAAAACTGATTCGGCTCTTCCATCCCAGAGAGGATGTTTGGGAAGATCATTTCGAAATGGTTAACGGTTTCATCGTCGGCAAGACGGAGATCGGCACCGCAACAGCCAGACTTCTTCTGATGAACGCAAGTGGCCAGTTGAGAATTCGCCGGAAGCTGATTTCTCGCGGTGAATACTAAGTCTCCCTTTGTTGGCGTCCTGCTGATCTGGCATTCTGCCGGCACAATCGGGGTTTCCTGGATCACGCCCAACACCGTTCAGTTCGTCAGCATGGGTGCCATTGGTGGCAGTGAACCGGGATCCCCCGTCACCTTGAACGGCCTGCGGGAAATTTCTTTTCCGGCGCTTTTGAGAACCATCCAGTAGTCACCGGGAGCCATCTTATTTCCGGTTTGATAGACGAAGTTGGCCCACAACGAATCGCGTGTGACGAACTGGCCTGAACTGTCAAAAATCCTCGCCTCGGAATCTTCAATCGCAACTTCTACCCAGAGATCCTCATGCGGCGGATTGATATTGCACTGAGCAATGATGGTGTCGCCGTATCCGTATTCTGTCAAGCGATTTGCGAGCTGACCGCCAACGAGGAGACTGCCGATATCAAAGGAAAAGAATTTGTCCTTTTCGCGCAGCGGTCGGGAGTTGTTGATCATGGCCAGGGCCACTTCGCGATCCAGCGTCTTGAGCGGCATCATCCCGTTGTGTGAGCGGACACCGTAAAGGTCAAATCGGTAATCCGCCTCAGCGGCCCCGATCGCCGCAAGTGTCGCCAACGCCAGCCAGACCATGGAAGCCGGAATAGCTGCAGGTCGCATTTCGACGGCTCGTGCAATGGCAAATCGCGGCAGTCCCAACAGCGAGGTCGGCAGACGCAGGCGATGCACAACACGCCGGATTGCGACAATGTCCCGTTCCATCAGGAACGCCAGATAGCAGCTGATGCAGATCAGCGGGAAAATCCACAACCCCAGCGAAATCCATGTCATAAAGTGAAACAGCACACCGACGCCCAGCGCGAAGAAGCGGCCTATTGGTCGCCACGCGAGAAACGGGAAAGAGATCTCCCAGACCACGGTAATGTATCCGCTGATCAACAGCAGCGGTGTCGAAGTCGCCATAAGTTCGCCAATCGGGTTGGCGTAGTTCCAGTTACTCAGCATCCAGTAGCGCAGTTGTTCCCCGCTGAAGAACGCCTGCGTCTGAATCTTGGTGATGGCTGCACCAAAGTAGACGAAACAAAACAGAATCTGAATCAGGCGTGCCGGCCAGACAGGAACCCGGGGAGGAATTGCCGCAGCTTCACGACCGTCTTTCCACCGTTTCAGGATGGCGTCAATCGACCACACGAGATGGCATTCGGAAACTGCCAGAATAAGCAGGACGTGTGAAGTGATCACGGAATACTTCGTCATCGTGCTGACGGCGTCGAGTAAATTGAAATACGTGTACAGCGGCGCCCCGATCAGAAACGCCAGTCGTGTTCGAAACCCAAAAACTCCACAGATCAGCGCAAAGATCATGATCCCGTACAGCGCGACTGCAAACGAAGGAGGAAGAACCGGCAGCGGGGTTCCCTGTCCGAACAGTTCGAACATCTGCGTCGGTGCGCCATCGGTCGAAAACAATTCGCGGACGCGCCCGAAGCGCCGAATCATCGGCACCAGAGCGACCGCAGGCAGAAACATGCGGACCAGCGCGATCCCGTAGGGAGCCTGTTCTGCAAAGAAGAACTCTCGAATGCCGCTCAACAGTGCCGGACGTCTTGTCTGCATTGAATTCATGATGATGACTCCATTCATCGTTGGGAACCGTGAAAAGGCACTGATGCTTTGTCCAGATTTAGTTTTGGGGTGGCCGGGGTTGGAGAGCGCTAGCTCGAAACCCCCGGGCTTCCTTCGCTCCGCTCAGTCCAGCCCCGGCCACCCAACCCAAATTTCAAAGCCTGGCGACGCACTAGTTTGTGTTCAGCCCGTTCGAATCCGACGTGGCCTGAAACCTGTTCTGAATATTGTTGGCAGCGGGATCGAAGAACGTGTTGTAGTACGGCGTGGCTTCCCGTGACGCCTGTTGCAGCCGGGGATTGTCGGCGATCGTCAGCAGAGTCTGACGGTTGAACCAATCGGGATATGATTCAATGGCAGACCCGTTTGCCGTGCAGATGGTCTTCAGATGGAAGTAAGAAAGTTTCTCCATCGGCTCATGGAAATTGTACGACCACAGATGAGCGGGCACGTTGAACTGTTTAGGCCAGATTTCCTGAACAACGTAGACGCGATCGATTTCGGGATGTGATGTGTGCGAGATCACATGGTTGATATGACGGGCGATCAGATTATTTGAAACGTCATAGTTGACGCGGTCAACGTTGCCAAATGGCGTGAAAGCGCCCCATGGTTCCCGCACTTCGTAGTAGTTCCCTTTGGCGTCTTCGGCCACGATGTGCGTACGATTGTCGTATGCCTGCCAGCCGCAGAACATATCCCACACGACAAAGTAGCTCAGTGTGTTGCCGCAAAGGCCGAATTTCAGAGCGTGTGCAGCGGTGCCCCACGCAAGCGAAAGCAGGTAGCAGGTTACAAACAGGGCGGAAGCCCAGCGTTTAAGCCGCATGGTTCACCATCCTTCCATGGCAGGTGAATTTGGGAGAATCTCGAACGGCAGGCGGCGCTGTCATCCAGGCGATTCATCGACACAGCGCTTGCCGATGAGACTTTGCGCTTTTTTCGAAATTCGGTCAAGACCGAACCAAGTGAGCAGATTTCGCTGAAATCTGCTGTCCCGACTTCGGCGAGGTCGGCCTACATTCATGGCACAAAAAAAACCTGCTGTCCCAATGGAACAGCAGGCTTTTGAGCGAGGTCGACGGGACTTGAACCCGCGGCCTCCAACGTGACAGGCTGGCGCTCTAACCAACTGAGCTACGACCCCTCGCTTTGCCTTTCGGCATCTTCAACCTGCGGAAGCCTACAGGCTATCGGACGTCTTTTCAAGAACACAGGTCACAATTTCGGCAGCATCGACAGCATACCTTCAATTGGAGACCGGAAAACCGGCGAACAGGTTCACTAATTCACTTTTTGGAGCAACAACCGAGTCCTGAAGACAAATTCTCACGAACAGACGGGGAAATTGTGGCGTTGTTTTCCAGGCGGCTTCAGCCGCCGCACAGATTGTAATTCTGCTACTCCACACGGAGCATGAATTCTGAAAGTCAGAACAAAGGCAGACGCCAACCTTCATTGTCAAAATTTGGATTGTGGCGTTTGTATGCACTTGCACACTCATTCTCGCAGTTGGTAAACTCCTGTATCACTGTACAAAAATAGATTTTTGTGCAGAACCGAAACCCGCGCAGATTCTTCCCCCCCCTGCTTTTGCTCGCCCCCCCGCTCTCATGGATATCCTCAAATGATCGACTTTCATTACGGACCAGTTCGGCGAAATTGTGAAGGCACATCCCGACGAGATTTTCTACGAGTCGGTGGACTTGGGCTGAGTGGAATCAGCCTGGCTCAAATGCTGCAGACGCGTGCGACTGCAGCGACCAATGGAGTTTCAGGAAGTGACAAGTCGGTGATCTGGCTGTGGCTCGGTGGCGGACCAACACAGGTCGAGACGTTCGACCCCAAGATGACGGCACCATCTGAATACCGCAGCGTGACCGGCGAAGTGAAGACTGTCCTTCCGGGTGTTACGCTCGGGGGGAATTTTGAACGAATCGCGCAGGTCGCTGACCGGATGGCATTTGTACGTTCGTTCGCGCATACGAACAGCGGCCATTCAGGTGGCACGCACTATGTGATGACTGGCTACGATAACCGACTGGCGGACAACGGTGCGGTCGCCGATCGTCCATTTGTGGGCTCCATCGTGTCGCGGATCCGTGGCACCAACAATGCCAACTCAGGGATCCCGACCTACGTTCGCCTTGGTGGTATTTACGCAGACGGACCTGCGTTTTTGGGGACCGCGTATGGTCCATTCGATCCGGGCGGGGAAGCTCGTCGAAACATGTCGTTGTCGATCGAACAGTCTCGCTTGTCCAATCGACGTGCGATGCTGGACGGCATTGACAACGTGAAGCGGGAGATCGATCGTAAGGGTTTGATGGCCGGACTTGATTCGTTCGAAGAACAGGCATTCAGTCTGATTCTCAGCCGTTCGCAGCAGGCATTTGATCTCAAGTACGAGGATCCTCGCGTGGTAGATCGCTACGGCAAAGGGCTTGGCGAACAGCTCCTGCAGGCTCGCCGATTATGCGAAGCGGGCTGTGGTTTTGTCACGCTTTCGCACGGCGGCTGGGACATGCACAGCAATATCAAACAGGAAATGGACAAGCGCGGGCCGGAAATCGATCGCGCGGTGTCGGCTCTCGTCGAGGACCTCGATCAGCGCGGGTTGTTGGACAGCGTGCTGTTGGTGATCAGTGGTGAGTTTGGCAGAACGCCAAAGATCAACGGTTCATCGGGACGCGATCACTGGGCTCCGTTGAGCACGCTGGCTCTGGCTGGCGGCGGCTTGAAAATGGGGCAGGTTGTCGGTGAATCGGCGGAAAAAGCTGACGTTCCAAAGTCGACTCCCATCACCCCGCAGGATCTGATGGCGACAGTATTCCATGTGTTGGATCTGGATCGCAGAATTCAGTTCACAAATCAGGCCGGTCGTCCGACCTACATGATCGAAACCGGCAAACCGATCGCGGAACTGGTGTAGCTGCTGGAGCCTGTAGGGTGTGACAAGCAACGCGCAGGCACACCGAAATGCCGAGATGGTGTGCCTGCGCATCCGCTTGTCACACCCTACAGAATTTGCAGACCGGTCATCAGCAATGTCGTACCGTCAGGCGCTTTTCGAACTCATGGCATGCGGCTACAATTTGCCGCACTATGTCTCAAACAGCACACTCAATTTCAAGCTCAGACGCTGTCGTGACGCCCGATTTTCTGAAGCGCCTGGCCGCGATTGTCGGACCAGATCGGCTGCTGAGCGCCGCAGACGAATTGCTCGTCTATGAGTGCGATGGTTACGTTGTCGAAAAGACAACTCCGGACGTCGTTGTGTTTCCGCAGTCGGCTGACGAAACCCTGCGGGTCGTTCGTGAATGCGTCACAGCAGCAGTTCCTTTTGTTCCTCGCGGAGCCGGAACAAGCCTCGCCGGCGGATGCCTGCCAGTTGGCGGCGGCGTGATGATCGCGCTCACGCGAATGAGTAAAATCCTGGAGATCAATCTCCGCGACAGATACGCAGTCGTTGAACCAGGTGTCGTCAATGTGCGTCTGACCCGCGCGCTGGCTGGCAGCGGATTTCATTACGCTCCGGATCCCAGCAGCCAGGGAGCCTGCACGATCGGCGGCAATATCGCCACCAATTCCGGTGGGCCGCACACGCTGAAATATGGCGTCACGGTCAACCATGTGCTGGGCGTGGAGTTCGTTTCACCGGAAGGTGAACTGGTGCAGTTCGGTGGCCCCTGCGGACGCGGCAACGACTTTGATCTGACCGGCTTATTCGTCGGCAGCGAAGGCACTTTTGGTGTCGTCACAAAAGTCTGGGTGCGCATCACACGCGATCCGGCGGCACACCGTACGATGCTGGGAATCTTCAATACGGTGGATGAAGCGACTCAGGCCATCAGCCGGATCATCGGTGCCGGTATCATCCCCGCCGCACTTGAAATGATGGATCAGGGAATTGTGTCGGCCGTGGAAGCTGCGTTTCAATTCGGCTTCCCGTTGGATGCCGGTGCGGTACTGCTGATCGAAGTGGACGGTCTGGATTGTGTCGTCGATGACGAAGCTCGCGTGATTATCGACTTGTGCATGGAAACAGGTGCGCGAGAGGTTCGTCAGTCAAAGACGGAGGAAGAGCGACTCCTGCTTTGGAAATCCCGCAAGCAGGCTTTTGGAGCGATTGGAAGACTCAGCCCCAGTTATTGCACTCAGGACGGCGTTGTGCCACGCACGCAATTGCCGCAGATCCTGCAATTCATCATCGAAGTCAGCCTGCGGCACAGTCTGCGGATTGTGAACGTGTTTCACGCAGGAGACGGCAACATTCACCCGATCCTGCTGTTCGATGAACGCGATGCGGATCAGGTGCGACGAGTCATGCTGGCCAGCGACGAAATCCTGAATCGCTGCATCGATCTTGGCGGCAGCGTGACGGGCGAACATGGAATCGGCGTGGAAAAAATCAGCCTGATGAATCGATTGTTCACCGCGACCGACCTGCAGGTGATGACTGAGATCCGGGATGTGTTCAATCCAAAGCAGCTGTGCAGCCCGGGCAAGATGTTGCCAACGGCTGGCGGATGTGGTGCGGAGCAGATCGAAAAATCGCATCCCGCACGGCGCGCCGCAATGTAGTGCTGTGTCACTCATGGTTTGATGGACCGGGTGGCCGGGGCTGGACTGAGCGGAGCGAAGGAAGCCCCGGGGTTTCGGGCTATCGCCCTCCAACCCCGGCCACCCCTCGATCAATCAGTGACAGATCACGACCTTGTTTCTCAGTCCTTCAATAATCCGAGATCCACGGCGCGACGGGCGCAGCCGGCGGCGCCGATGAAGCCCGCGTCGCCGCCGAGTTCGGCGTATTCGATACGGATTTTCTCGGCGAGCGTGGCGAATGTTCTCTTTCGGAATTCCTGACGCACGCGGTTCAGGAATTCGCGGCCCACAGCGGTTTCGCTTCGTCCGAAAGTCATTGCGCCGCCCAGCAGGACCATTGCCGGGTCAATGACATGGACCGCCGTCGTGATTGTGGCTCCGAGATATCGAGCCATTTCCATAATGAGTTCTGCAGATAGAGCGTCGCCATGTTCTGCTTCTTCCGAGATCACCAGCGGCGTCAGCTCTGCGCCCTGGTCCACTCGATTTCGGACTGAAGTCACGGCGTTTTGGTCCAGCGCGTCGCGAAAACGTTTGAGCAAAGCTGTCGCGCTCACGTAGGCTTCGGCGGTGCCGTACTGGCCGGATGTGCAGAGCCGACCGTCATCCATTTCAAGGATGACGTGTCCAAGTTCAGATCCGTGAGAATGTTCGCCCTGGATAATATGATCATCCACGATCACGCCACCGCCAAGCCCCGTGCCCAGCGTATAAAACAAAAGACTGCGCACGTTCTTTGCGGAGCCAGCCCAGTATTCACCGTAGGCTGCGGCATTCGCATCATTCTGCAGAATCGTCGGCCGCTGAAGTTGTGAAGCAACTCGATCACGGATCGGATAATTCGTCCAGCCCGGCAGATTGGGAGGATCCAGCAGCATGCCGTTGGGAATATCCATGGTGCCAGGAGTTGCGAGACCAACGGAAACAATGGAATCCATCGAGATTCCTGCGGCTGCGACTGCCTTCCGCCCTGCCGCAACAATACTTTTGACGCCAGCGTCTGGCCCCTGAATTGCATCGGTCGGCACGCTGCACGCAGAAATCACGGCGCCGTTGTCATTGACAACCCCGGCTTTCACATTGGTGCCGCCAAGATCAAGGCCCAGAAACAGTCGTGAGAAAGCAGGAAAATCGGCCATAAGTTTTCAGTCGTCGGAAACACAATGGTCATAAATGGCCCGCCACGTGGGGCAAGCACCCTGTTGTCACCAGCAGCAACATCGCAAGCCTGAAGCCTGTCACTTTGTCAAGGCATAGTTTTGGGTGGCCGGGGTTGGAGAGCGCCAGCTCGAAACCCCGGGGCTTCCCTCGCTGCGCTCAGTCCAGCCCCGGCCACCCAACTCAAAGTCCTGGGCCTGACGAAGCACCAGGCCACGTCAGCACGGAATTCTCGCAGACACTCCATGCCTTTGGAATGCGGCCTTCCAAAACTCCCGTTGACCAGACTTCCGGAATGCGCGACGATTCGGGCAATGCGTTTTTCTCGTCAATTCTTTCGAGTGCCGTGCGGTTGGTCGTCGGTCATGCTGCAATCAGCACTCCAGATTTTCATGCTCTTCAGTCTCCCGCTCGTCGCGCATGCGCAGCAGTCGCGGTGGGTGGTCGAGGACAAACGCGGCTCGATCGAAGTCTTTGCGGAGTTCGATCCGGGAATGCAGGACCTGTGGCAGAACATCGATGATGTCTCCCGCGAACTCAAAGTTCTGGTCGCTGTCGAACCGACAGGCGAGCCAATTCAGATTATCCTGTTTCGCGATCAGGGTAGCTATCTTCGCTATCTTGCGTCATCTATCCCGCAGGCACAACAACGAAAAGCGATCTTCTATCGAAATGGAGATGTCTATCAGGTCTACGCTTATCGAAGCCGGACGCTGACGACGGATCTCCGTCATGAAGTGACTCACGCCATTTTGCATCAGCACCTGCCGTTTTTGCCGCTGTGGGTCGATGAAGGACTTGCCGAATATCTGGAAGAGCCAGAATCTGTGCGATCCGATTCATCCCGCACAAAAACGGCCCGCTGGAGAGCGCGCGTGGGTTGGGCACCATCGCTTCAGTCACTGGAAAGTATTCCGAATGCAGAAAGCATGAATGACGACGAATACCGCGATAGTTGGGCCATGACGTGCCTGTTGCTCAATGAATCCGAGGCCAGCCGCCAGGCTCTGCGGGACTACCTTGCTGTGATTCACAAAGGTGAGGCACCGGGGCCCTTTAGTAAGAGTCAAAAGGCAGCAGATTCGGGAGTTTTTTCACGGGCAAACTCCTATTTCCGAAAAATGTCGATTCGGCTAGATTCGGGCTCAAGTCGTTGATGATGCTTTTCCGAGAGCGTCGGACTTCGCGACATCAACAAACTGTGATTCCTTTCAAATCTCTGCGTGACAACCTGTCCCTCTCTCCTGTGGTTTCGTTGTGAATGAATTGTCGCGGAGTCTTTACTCTGTCGGGCGTTCTCAACGGCCTCAATCTCCTCAATCATGTCGTCGCTTCTGTCGAAGGAAACCAAAAATGTCATTCCTCAAAACACCATGTACTCGCTTCGTCGCCTGGTCTCTGACAATTGCTCTGGTCGCCAACGGGCCGATGTTATCTGCGGAACAGCGAGTGTCAGACACGCAAGGTACACAGACTCCCGAATATCAATCCGCCATGCAGGATGTGAAACTGGAGGCAGGAGGAGTTCTGACCGCCCGCATCGTTGACCTGCAGGGCAATCCTGTTATCGGTGAGCAGGTCTGTGTGACGTTTCAGGGGAAAGAAATTGCCGCGGTGGTGAGTGACGAGAACGGCTTTGCGGCTGTCAGTGGACTGCGTCCCGGTCTTCACGCAATTTTGACTCCCACCGGCACGACGGCGTGCCGCTTGTGGAACGCTGACACCGCTCCGCCAACAGCCACTGCGATTCCAGCCGTAGTGTCCGATGCTGAAGTAATCCGAGGCCAGTTGGGTGCCTTCAATCTGCCGCAGTTCGTTGTCTTAGCCACTGCCGTTGGTGCTCTCATCGTGGCTCTGGACGCAAGAAATACCGCGAACGGTACACAGGATGATGTGAATGCTCTGGCCGCTCGCGTGAGAGCTCTGGAAACAGCAAGTCCATAGAATAGTGCTCTGTCACGCATTCATTGATGGGTTGTGTGCCACTGGCTTTGCCAGTGTTCCCCATTGGCAGGAAGCACTGGCAGAGCCAGTGGCACACATCAATACACGATTGACAAAGCACTAGACAAGTCCGCGTTTCTTGCGGATTGCCCATTCGCTGGCCATCAACAGGACCAGCAGCAGCAGGACGGGCCAATTGTCCCACAAGCTCATGCGTTCCTGGCGAGTCAGTGCGATTCCGGGCAGACCATCGTTGGCCCATTGATGGATTCGCTCAAGGAACGCATCCGGCGTGAAGAATTCTCCGCCGCTGGAGTGTGAAATCTCACGCAGCAGCGAAAAATCCGACGACGGATCATCCAGTTCCGGATCACGTGCATTGACATGAAATCGTGTCGTCGCGATGCCGGCGATCGGTTGCCCGTCTTTGCTTGCTTTGACGCGAACCCAGTAGTCGCCGGCATCCAGGGTCTGACTGAAATCAGCGAGACTCATTCCAATGCCTGACCTGGGTGTGAGCGGAATACTGGTGCCCTTGGGATCGGTGACGGACAATTCAAACGTGGCATCGACAATCGGTTGCCCTTCGGTGTCTCGTGCTCCGAATGAGAGTTCCGTCGGTTGCCCCGGTGTCAGGTCGCGAGGATTGGCCAGCACCCAGACGGGTGCTTCGTCGTCTGTCTCTTTCCTTGTAAGCCAGAAAATCGTCTGACGCCAGAAGCGTGTGTGTTCCTCGGAATAGCCCTGCATCGACCATTGCCAGGTCGTGTCGCCAGCGAACGCCAATATCCGCGAAGGCCCAACCGTTTGCCCGATGAGCAGCGGGTGACCGGAATCTGACACGGCCAGCACTTGAGCCAGTGAAGCCTGACGCGGCACCAGCAGATTCGCTCCGGACAATGGCGGCAACTCATTCCACCGACTCCGATTCTGATCCGGCGCCGCGATCTGCATCACGTAATGGCTCAGACCATCCCGCGATGGCAGCATCTTTTGCGGATCCGTCAACTGTTGATTCTCTGGCGGCAGTTCAATTGGAAAC
>JAYSPO010000427.1:0-3446 GCA_043722015.1 Candidatus Kuenenia sp.
GTTCTACTACGTTGCGTTTGTGAAATCGTAGCGCCCTGTCACGCATTCATTGATCGGTCGTGTGCCACTGGCTCTGCCAGTGCTCCCCATTTACAAGAAGCACTGGCAGAGCCAGTGGCACACATCAAAACTTGACTGACAACGCACGAGGGTAAGTTGCCCCTTTCTTCCGTCTTACGGTCATTCATGCGCCGGTCCTGCTACAAATTCTGGACGATTCTGTTGCTGGCTTTGCTGCTGCGTGTCATCGCGGCGATGGCGATTGATCAGCGTGTGACCGAAGCTGGTCGCACGTTCCTGATCGAAGGCGACGCCAACGGTTACTGGGACCTGGCACAGCATCTCGCGGCAGGCGAAGACTATGCCATTTATCAACCGCAGCGCTATGTTCTGCGAACTCCCGGATTTCCGCTGTTGCTGGCCGCCAGTATCAAAGTCTTTGGCAAGAGTGTGTTTGCGGCAAGTCTCGTGATGGCCGTGATTGGAACCGGCTGCTGCTGGCTGACATGGCTGCTCGCACGAAAACTGATTGATGAATTCACGGCTTTGTGGGCGTTACTGCTGGTCGCTGTGTCGCCGCTGCAGATTGGAAGCAACGTTCAGATCCTGTCAGAAACATGGTTCAGCTTCGGACTGTTGATCTGTCTGCTTGCTCTGGCCAGACTTCTGCAGCAAGCACCTGCGGCATCCTGCGGCAGGATCGCATTCGCCAACGGCATTCTGACGGGGCTCACTGTACTCATTCGACCGGGTTGGCTGCTCTGGGCGGGGCTCAGTTCGTTACTCGTCATCCTGTTCGGGCAAATGACGCTCGCGAAGAGAATTCTGTGTGCCACATTGATCTGCGGAGGTTGTTTCGTCGCTCTGTTGCCCTGGGCCTGGAGAAACCACGAAGTCACTGACCACTGGGTTTTTACTTCACTCTGGTCCGGCCCAAGTCTGTACGACGGACTGCATGACGGGGCCACCGGTGCAAGTGATATGAACTTTTTCGATCAGGAAAATGTCTTAGCGACAATGTCTGAGTACGATATGAATTCCCATTACAAGCAGCGAGCGATTGACTTCGTGATGTCGCATCCGCGTCGCACTGTCGAACTGGCACTTCTGAAAGCAGGCCGCTACCTGAGTCCCTCCCTGAACGCCGCAGGCTTCTCAGGCGGTGTATTCTCTGTATTTTGCGTCGTCTGGTATTGCGTCTTGACGGTGCTGATTCTGGCTGGCGCACTGGACTTACGTCATAAGTTGGCTTGTATCGGGTTACTCGCGGGGCCCTTCCTGCAGTTTCTGCTGGTTCATATGGTCTTTGTCGGATCAATTCGATATCGTTTACCAGTTGAGTTTCCGTTGTCGATATTGGCTGCGCATGGACTTGTGGCGCTCCGGCAACGATGGAACCAACGGACACAACGTGACGGCGAACCGCAGTCCGGCGTAACCTGATTTTGTCCAGTCCGCAAACATGGATGTTGCGATTGGCGAGGAAACATGAAGGTCTGGCCCGTTCTTAAATGGATGTTCTTCATTACGCTGGCGATCACGATCGCTGTGGGCGTCGGAGGCGTGTGGCTGTGGAAGAGCAGTGACCGGCTCATTCGTGAGCAGGCATTTCGAACATTCGACAAAGCCGCCCCTGACCTTGAATTGCAGATCGACGGCATTCAGTTGAGCAGCACATCGTCGCTGCGCCTGACGGGAATTGAAATTCGCGATCGCGCAGCCAATCGACCGATTCTGCGAGCCAAAGAGGCATTGGCCACGGTCGATGAAACGGAGTTGATGGAGCGTCAGAACGTCATCGTGCGATCCATAAAGATCTCCGGTGTGGAAATCCTGCTCAAGCGATCGGAAGACGGTCGCTGGAACTGGCAGGATTATGCTTTTCATCCGATCAGTGACAATCCTTTGATTCCTCCCAGCGTGATTCTCGAAAACGTGCGTGTTCAGATTCAACTGGAGCATGGCGCTGGAATTCCTCCTGCGAGCCTGATCGTGACGTCGCCCTTGTTTCAGGCCGTGCCGAAATCCTCGGAGGCGTACGATTTTTCAGGAAGTCTGGCGTTACCAGGGGCCGAAAACCTCGCTCTCAACGGCACCTGCAATCTGACAACAAAAGAGTGGAATCTGCGAGGGCAGGTTGCCGGAGTCGAGGCAGATCAGTCTTTGATGGATCTGGCAACATCGACCGCGCCGCAGCTTGCCACACAACTTCAGCAACTCGACGCAAAAATTGCCAGCGTTTTGCCTTCGCCTGTTGACTCACGCACTGCCGATGCCAGCTTAGAAACCAATGCCATTGTGGTCGGTGGCAGCAACGTGTCACCTCGGTTTTTTGGTATTCTGGACGTAGATTTTCTGGTTGAAAAGCGATCGGAACTCGCGGTTCCGGATTTGCGATTGAAAGTCGAAGTCCGGGACGGTCAACTGAACTCTCCTGTGGTGCCGGTTCGGCTTTCCGATGTGCGTGCCACTTTCTTCTGGGACAACAGCAACGTGGCCTTTAAGCTGTTGAATGCGCGCGACGGCGACGCACTGGTGACAGGGCAGTTTTCGATGGAGCTTCGCGAGAACGCGCCAGCACCGACAGCCTCTGTGCATCTGGAAAAGTTCCCGATCACAAAAGATCTGCAGCCACTGCTTCCGGAGAAGTGCCGGAAACTTTTCGATCATTTCCAGCCGTCCGGGACCGTTTCCGGCGACATCTCTGTGCAGCAACTGCCGTCGGGCAAATGGTTACCGACGGCCATGGACGGCATCGCAGAAAATGCGTCGTTGTTATTCCATAAGTTTCGATATCCCGTGACTGGCGTCAGTGCCACGATGCATCAAAAACCGTTGGAGTCTGGTGCGGCAACGATGAACTCCGTCGTCCTGGACATCGTGGCTGCCGGAATGCTCGGAAATCGTCCGGTCCAGGCGCACGGCTCTATCCGAAACCCAGGCCCTGCACTGGAACTGGACTTTCACATCGACGTGCAGGATCTGGCGTTGGACGGGCAGTTCCGTGACGCATTGGACGAAGCAGGGCGCAAAGTCGTCGATAGTCTGAATGTCGGTGGACTTGTATCAGCGAAAGTTGATTGTCGTCGTGAGTCGGGCCTGGATCAGCCAACCGACATACAGCTCTTCACTATTGTTCGTGACGGCAGCGTTCGCTTCAGTAAATTTCAATACGAAATCACCGGACTCAGTGGTGAACTCTCGTTCGACTCAAAAGCCAAATACTGGCGGTTTACGAATCTCCACGGCAGGCACGGCAAAGGAGAATTGAGTGCTGGAGGCAGCTTTCGAGGCTTGCCTGCCCCCGGTGTCCTGCAACTGACGATCAATGCGGAGAACTCGAAACTGGACGCAGATCTGTTCAATGCCCTGAATCCGTCCTCACGGGCTCTCTGGACAATGCTGCAGCCCGAAGGGTCGATCAATCTGACGACCACAATCGACTG
>JAYSPO010000428.1:0-5482 GCA_043722015.1 Candidatus Kuenenia sp.
GTTCAGCAGTGAAACAAAATCACCGACTGCAACATGGTCGCCCACGCGAGTCCTCGCGGGAATCGGAATCCCGCTGCTGCTGGGATTTGGCGTACTGGCATTGATGAACCATGCGATCACCGGCAGTTGGTTGAAATCGGCGTACCAGTACTACACAGACACCTGGACGCCGCGCCATCGCTACGGTTTCGACAATACCAACATCGATCCGGCATTGCCGGAATCGAAAGTTCTGCGGGCGTACGACAGCTGGGCTGAGAATCTGACGATCGCCAAAGCACAGTCAAATGTCACACAACGCACGATTTACAGCCTGCGCTGGACGCTGGGGATCGCGGCCTTGACGTTCTGCATGATCGCAGCCCTGGCCTCCTGCCTTGACTCGAAGGACCGTCGTCCGCTGTTGCTGCTGTGTTCTGTCCTGACGCTGCATGCCGTCCATATCCCATATTGGTATGATGGCATCATGCATTGGCACTACGTCTTTGAAACCGCACCACTACTGATCCTGCTGGCGACATTTGGACTGCGAGCCGCCCACTGGTCGCTGCAGTCGCGACTTGGCTCAGGTTTGTCAACGCTGTGGCTGATGTCGCTGATTTTCGCATCCCTGCTCCCGAACTGGGTCGATGCTGACACATTCTGGGGGCCGTCACGAGTCACCACAGCCTTTCGTGAACAATCGTTTTCCCGTGTTCGCTTCGAGTACTTCCGACGCCTGACAACGTCTGACCAGGTCCAGCACCCAGCCCTGATTCTGATCGACGAACGCGGCACAAATCAGCAGCTCAGCTACATCGTTAACCCTCCCGACTTGTCCGGCGACGTCATCGCCTGCCGCCTGCCCGAAGACGCAGACATCGTGGATGAGCTCGCAAAAGCTTTCCCTGAGCATCATCTGTATACATTCATCCCTGAATCGTTTCGGTTGAGCCCTGTGAAACGCAATGCACACTAAGTCATCCTGAACGATACGAGCGTACGAATGCGATCGGCGGCAAATGTAGGTCCTGCCTGCCGGGCAGGACTTCGCGGCCAGCCGCGACAAGCGATCAAGCAATGTGGAATGACGGGCAACATTACGATGTGATTTTTACGTTCGCACCCCAGCGGTTCGCCTTGCGGCGATAGTCCTTTCCGGCAGAAAGGACCTACAGAAGACAGTCCTTTCCGGCAGAAAGGACCTACCCTAGCATACCCCATGCAGCGGTCCACCGGGAGCGGCGAGGGCATCCACTTTGCGGCAGGTCGCAGGATCGGTCTCTAACACCGGTGCCAGATGGGCCTTGATGCGGGCGTCGATGATCATCGGGCCGCGGCATCCCCAGTGCTTCTGTTCGAAGAATGCATGCACGCCAAAGATATCCGCCGCCGGATTGCTGCGCGTGAACGTAACCCACAGAAAATTGCTCAACGATGCGCCGCAGTACGCTGCGTCATCGACGAGCACAATCATGGGGAAACCAAACAAGGCGCTCGGAGCGATGTGCTGCAACGCATCGCACAGAATCTGTGGTGCGGAATCGTATTCGTGTGCACCGACCGACCACTTTGGCCCCGTGATTGCCAGAATCCCCGGCTGGCAGACGGTCGGTGCAGAAAATCCGTCCGGCAGACGAAGTCCTGCAGGCACTTCAGTCGCCAGCGTCCGCCGCACCGGGCCGGCTGCGGCCATCACCAGTTTCGATCCGCAATTCAGAGCGCTGCCGCTGTAGTCGAGCGTATCGATGGTCGTCCGAGTCTGAAAATGCAGATCGCGGGTGAGATCGATCCTCTGCAGGATGTGTCGCAGAAACGCGGCTTTGTCGTGGATGTCCAGTTGCGGATCATCTTCCTTCGCGGCGATCAACAGGTATTTGGCGAGCGACAATTGTCCCTGTCCCAGGATCGCGTTGGCATTTGTCAGCAGCTCCTGCGGCAGACGCTCGGCACCATACGGCACATAGCGTTCACTGCCGATGGCCAGCAGCAGCGGATGCACGCCCGCCTCATCAACCGCGTGAACCGCATGCACACCGGGCAGCACTGCCGGGATGGCAGGCCCCGTGAGTTCATGAATCAGTGCGCCGAAAACAGAATCTTCCTGAGGTGGCCGACCGACGACCGTAAAGGGCCAGATTGCGTCACGTCGATGATAGACTGCATCGACATTTACCACTGGAAAATCATGGGCCAGACTGTAATATCCCAGGTGATCGCCAAAAGGACCTTCGGGAAGCACGCGATCAGGATCAATCGTGCCGGAGATGCAAAAATCCGCATCCGCACAGATCATCGGGCCGTCGCTCCGGCGAATCATACGGAGGGCCCGTCGTGACAACGCGCCAGCGAAGGCGACTTCGGGAATCCCGTCCGGCAACGGCATCACGGCCGCGACGGCCAGTGATGGGGGCCCTCCGACCAGAATGTTGACCCGCAGTGGCTGGCCCTTGCGAATCGCGGCCGCATGATGAAACCCGATGCTGCGGTGAATCTGATAATGCAGGCCGACTTCTTTGTCCGGCTGGTACTGATTGCCGCTGATCTGGACGCGATACATGCCGAGATTTGAATGCACGTAACCCGGTCTATCGGGATGCTCAGTGTAGACCTGAGGTAACGTAACAAAAGCTCCGCCATCATGCGGCCAGCATTTCAGCTGCGGCAGATTGCTGAGCGATGTTGTGCATTCCATCACGGGGCCGGACCGCCGCTTCGCGCAACGCATGGAAATCAACGCACGCAATGTGGATGGAATTCGCGACGGATTTCGCAGAACAAAAAGTGGATCTTTCTTCGACTGCACCAGAGCTTCTACGCCGCGCAGGGCGTCGCGAAAAATAAACTTTGCCCGGTCCAGTGTGCCGAAGAGATTACTCACCATCGGAAACTGGCAACCGACGACGTTTTCAAACAAGATCGCCGGGCCACCGCGTTCACAGACGCGACGATGAATCTCGGCCGCCTCCAGCTCGGCATTGACCGGAACCCTCAACCGCAAGAGCTGACCGTGTCGTTCCAGATCACGTACACATTCCTGAAGGCTGCCGTATCCCATGTGTTACACGCCCAGATCCCGTTCGATGCGTTCCAATCGCTGTTCCATTGAATCCAGCGAATTCTGGAGTGTAGACATCTGCGACGTGATTTCACGAAGTTGTGTCTGCAATCCGTGCAACAATGCGGAATCTATCGTCGGCGCAGAGGAGGCTGCAGGCTGGGACAATGCAGCGGTCGCAGGACGTGCCGGGACAGTTGCCGCAGTCGGGGCTGATGTGGAAATCTCATCGTCGATGGACGGAGTCTTGACCGTCATCGTCATATTTTCTTTGGGGAGGTAGAACATGTGATCGACTTCGACACCGCGACGTTCGAGACTGCCATCGCTCTGCACAAAGCCCTTGGCCTGCATCGAAAGCAGATCGGCTTTCAGGTGATCCTGACTGTCAATCCGCACCATGCGACTCGCCCGTGTCCGCAATTCGCCGGGTTGCTGCCTGCCACGCAACAAGAGTTCACACAGGACCGCAAACTGCGTTTCCGTGAAATCAAACTTAAGGCGAATGTAGTGGCGATAACGCGGCGCTCGACCACCGTCGGTGAAGACTTCCGCGACCAAACCCAGCGTGCGCAATTGCTCCAGCGCGTCGGCGACTTCGGCTTCAGAGTACTCCGTCACCGGATCGCGGTTACTTTTCTGATTGCAGCCCGTGGTGGCCCCCTTGAGCGTCATCGGATACTGATCGGGAGTCGTAAATCCCTTTTCCATCAGCGTGCCGAGAACTCGCCGCTGCAGGCGAGTCAGTTGCCGAATCTGATTCTTTTCTTCTTCACTCATGTCGTTTCGTTCTGTCGTAGCAAAAATTCAATAGTGGCCTGAAGTCGTCTGCCATCGTAACACCACGTTGTCTCCAGGCCATCTCAGTCGGCGGAGCGACTGAGCTACGTGGGGGCCGCAGGATTATAGAGCATTGGGAAAAACTGTCCTCCCAACGCCTGCCCGGAAGGAATTACGGGAATTTCGGCCAGCAGCGGCTCATCTGATTCACTCCGCACGCCATCGAGCACCACATTGATAACGACCGCTCGGCGAGGATTCGGCGTGCGGTTTTCGAATGAGCCGTGAATGGTGAGCGGATGATGAAACACACATTCGCCTGCCTTCAGTTCGACTGGAACGTGACGATTGAACTGCTGCCATTGTTCGGCATTCAGGACATTCTGGATCGCATTCATGTCGCCCGCCAGGCCCGTGATTGGCAGCAGATCCCAGCGATGGCTGCCAGGCACGTAGTGAACGCAGCCATTGTCGATCGTACTGTCGTCAAGCCCGATCCAGCACGTCAGGTGTGCCATGGGCTTCGTGCGAGTCCAATACGAATAGTCCTGATGCCATGCCACGACGCCTCCATGCATAGCCGGTTTGCAGAACAACTGATCGTGCCAGAATCTGACCGCCCCACCGAGCAACTGCGACGCGGACGTCGTGAAGGCAGCGTTCCAGAGCACATCGTGAAACGCCGGAGCAACGCGCCACGCTCCGAGCGCATGAAACAGGATCCGACTGGGATCGGGGGATTCATTTGAATTGTATTCGTACCAGAATTCCGCACCGGGATGACCTGGCTCGGTGAGAGTCTCTAATTCCTTTCGCAACTGATCGAGCTGTCGATCCGTCAGGATCTTTGGCCCGGCAACGTAGCCGTGTTCGTGGAAGAACGCGACTTGTTCCTCCGACAATTTCCACTTCTCTCGTTCCCGTGCAGTTGCCGACGACACAAACAGATCACTTATCGGTTGATGAAACTGCGACAGATCCTGACCACTCATTCTGCATCTCGCCCAATCTGGTGACATTCAAAACACTCGGTCATGAGCCAGAGAATCGGCGAGCGCCTGGCGTCAGCTTGCCGGTACAAAAAAACAACGTACCGGAGGGCTGACGCCGCTCCGCTCGCCCGACTCATTTCTGGCAGCGCGGAGTATATCGAACTTCGTGGCTGCTGCGACCCCGTCGTCATGCGACTCTGTGAGTCGAGCGGCAATCCAACAATAGATCCCGATGTTCGACAATAGTCAGCAAATTCGGATGGTCGCTTGCCGAACACATCCAACTCCACCAGAATCGTCTGTCCTGAGTTTTTTTGAATCCAGCCGGTCTCTGAGGGTTTTCTGCAATGAAGGCGATGTTGTTAACTGAATACAAGAACCTGACAGTGACGGAATTTCCAAAGCCGGAGATTTCCGCAAATGACGTCCTCGTACAGGTGCGAGCCTGCGGCATCTGCGGCAGTGATATTCACGGGTATGATGGCAGTACCGGTCGTCGGATTCCGCCATTGGTGATGGGACATGAAGCAGCTGGCGTGATCACAGAAGTTGGCGACCAGGTGACTTCGTTCAAAGTCGGCGATCGCGTGACTTTTGATTCGACCGTGTCCTGCGGCCACTGTTTCTTTTGTCGTCGCGGCGACATCAATCTCTGTGACAACCGCATGGTGCT
>JAYSPO010000429.1:0-1023 GCA_043722015.1 Candidatus Kuenenia sp.
TTCGTCTGTCAGGGCCGCTACCACAATCCGCTGTTGCCGCGTCCGATGGAAGCAGCGGCGCTGATCTGGTTTCGCACAGTCTACGTGCCGAATGCGGAAGGGACGCATGTGGTCACGCAGAAGGCTGACGTGTTTGTGCGTTTTCCGTCCAGCAGCGTGTCAGCGATCGCCAAAGTACTGACGCCTGTCCTGCATTCTCTGATGGACCGCAACCTGTTTGAAATTTCGCTCTATGGCAGCATGATGTGCCGCGCTGTGCGTGACGAACCCGAATGGGTTGTCCAGGTCGCGCAGCAAATGGAAGGCGTGCTTCCGCAGCGCAAGGGAGAATTGATTGAAGTCGCGAGGAAACCCAGAAACGTCAATCGCAACCGGAAGTCCGGGGTTTCCACGATCCCTGCGGCCGATCGCAAGATGATCCTGTCTCCTCAGTTATTGTTTCTTGATCCACCGAAAGAAATCCAGGTTGCTGTTGTGCCCGCAGCCTCCAAAGCATCCACTCCGGGAAGTGCCGCGTCAGGGTCAGCCACCGAGACCGCATCGGCACCAGGCAAAAGTCCGGTGCCCGTGCGCACCGTCTCCACATCTTCACCTGGAAATCTGATGTTGATTACGACAAAAAATTCTTTGACGCCCGACATTTCGAAGCCCACCGGGAATGCTGGCCCGCCGAATGAACAAATCAAACGCTCCGACGGCGGTTTTATACTGCAGTCCGTCGTCGTGCCACCGACTGGATCGACCGCAACCGGTCCAGTCGGCAGCGAATCACCCGGCTCTGCAAAATAGAGCCACATGATTCCGTTGGAGTACGGGCGTCATACTCCTCGCGGTCACGATTGAGAGAATTGGCGAGCGGCATGCGTCAGCTTGCCGGTACAAAAACGAGGTACCGGAGGGCTGACGCCACTCCGCTCGTCAGACTCATTTCTGGCCGCGCGGAGTAAGCACCTGTCCAGAATTATGCCGGCATAATTTGTTTAACGGCGAGCCGCAGGCGTAGGCGATTCCCGCTTGCTTCCG
>JAYSPO010000430.1:0-1070 GCA_043722015.1 Candidatus Kuenenia sp.
GTGATTTCATCGTCACCATGTCCAGCGTGATGCGGTTCTTTCAGAGTCCCGAAGAAAACACGCTGCACGGCTGTCAACAAATACCAGGCACCCAGCACAACTCCGGTCGTTCCCAGGGCTGCGTAAAGCGGGTTGGCTTTGAACATACCCGCGAGTGATAGAAATTCGCCGATGAATCCGTTCAAGCCAGGCAGGCCGATGCTGGACATGGAAATGAAGACCATGCTGCATGCGATCATGGGCAGCTTTGACGCCAGGCCACCCAGATCGTCCATCATGCGGGTGTGATATCGTTCGTAAATCATACCGACGATGATGAACAGGGCTCCGGTTGATAATCCGTGATTGATCATCTGCAGCACACTGCCGGTGATGCCTTCCGTGTTGAGTGCAAACAGGCCCAGCATACAGAATCCCAGATGCGCCACAGAGCTGTAGGCCACGAGCTTCTTAATATCCCGTTGAGCCAGAGCACAGAGTGAACCGTAGATGATTCCGATCACAGACAAGAGCCCAATGATGGGCAGTCCCAATTCAAGACATGCGACGGGAAACAGCGGCAGACAGATCCGCAGGAAGCCATAACTTCCGAGCTTCAGCAGGACTCCCGCGAGCAGTACGCTGCCTGCCGTCGGAGCTTCCACGTGAGCCAGCGGCAACCATGTATGAAACGGAAACACGGGGACCTTGATCAGAAAGCCAGCTGCTACCGCAAGGAACAATGTCATCTGCATTTCATCAGGCAGCGGATGAGTCGCCAGCCAGGCAGAGAGCGCTGGGAGCGACGTGGGGTTGGTCAATCCTTCGTTCGACGTATGCACCACGACATAGATCAATCCGGACAACGTCACCAGACTGCCTGCCAGGGTGTACAGGAAAAACTTGATCGCTGCCCATTTTCGTTCTGGCCCGCCCCAGATGGCGATCATGAAGAACAACGGAATCAGGGTCATTTCGAAAAACACGTAGAACAGTATCAGGTCAAATGAACAGAAGACACCGATCAGCCCCGTCTCCAGAATCAATACCGCCGCATAGAATTCAGATGCTCGATCCTGAATGGCTTCCCA